>JABDLW010000385.1 GCA_013001805.1 Saprospiraceae bacterium
TGATAAAAGTGAATGATGCTCTTCTTCTAATTTTAAAACAGCGATCTGCTTTTCAAGACGTGCTGCATGCACAGCTGGCGGATTGAAACTATGACTTGCTCCAAGTGTATGCAATATTGCACCGTCAGGCCCCTGGTTCGCACGATCGAATTCATAATAAAATTCCGTAAAATTGGCTTTTTTCGTAGCTCCAGTTAGAATACTCGCTTGTCTTATCGCCTTTTGTTGACTTTGAAGATTCCAATTGTTTGTTAAAGTAATTGCTACGACATCATCAGGAGAAAGAATTTGTTGCCCTCGCATATTTAAAGGCATACCTATTAAAAGGATACATATCAAGGTTATTATTGGCTTGACTTTCAATCGCTCATTTCTTCCTTCTATAACCAGGTAAAGTAAGGGTAGTAATAGTAAAGTCAACAAGGTAGCAGTAATCAATCCTCCAATAACCACTGTTGCCAGGGGACGCTGCACTTCTGCACCTGCCGAGGTAGAGACGGCCATAGGTAGAAATCCGAGGGCTGCCGCTGTAGCAGTTAACAATACCGGCCGAATACGGTCTCGTGTACCAATTAGAATTCGTTCTTTAATATCCTTCATACCAGACGATTTTAGTTCATTAAAATGTTCAATCAGGACAATGCCATTTAGAACAGCTATACCAAACAATGCGATAAATCCAACTCCTGCAGAAATGCTAAATGGCATATCTCTCAGAACCAGAGCCACCACCCCACCTATGATGGCTAATGGTATCGCACTATAAATTAACAAGGCTTCCCTGACTGAATGAAAAGCAAAATATAACAAGACAAATATCAAGAATAGTGCAATCGGCACCGCCATACGCAAGCGCGACTGTGCAGCTTGAAGATTTTCAAATTGTCCCCCATAGGCTATATAATAACCGGGAGGCAAATCAATAGCATTGGAGATGCGACTTTGAATATCATCTACTACAGACTGCAAATCCCTTCCGCGAACATTCACACCGACGACGACTCGCCGATTAGTATTGTCTCTGGAAATCTTAGCCGGTCCCTTTTGATAAGTGATGTTGGCAAACTCAGAAAGCGGAAGCCTTAGCCCACCCGGAAGATCCACGAGGCTATTTTTTAAATGATCCAATGATTGCCGCGAAGATTTATCATAGCGGAGGACCAAGTCAAATTGCCGTTCTCCTTCCAGGATTACCCCCGCTTTTTTACCGGCAAAACCCATTGTAATTACATCGTTGAGCACTTCGGCATTTATGCCATACCTGGCCATTTTTTGCCGGTTATAAACTACACTCATTTGTGGCAGTCCCGCTGTCTTTTCTACCTAAATATCTGCTGCACCTTCAACACCTCGGATGAGCCCTTCAATTTCCTGGGCCGTTTTATTTAAAAATTCCAAATTTTCACCGTACACTTTTATAGCCAAATCAGCCCGCACTCCCGTAATCAATTCGTTAAATCGCATTTCTATTGGTTGGGTAAATTCCATTTCGATACCCGGGATTTCTGCCGCCAGGGCCTCCTTAAAGGCATCTGCAAGACCATCTTTAGAAGTAGCTGTTGTCCAGGTGTCATCATCATGTAAGGTCACGATCACATCACTCTCTTCCATAGACATCGGGTCTGTCGGCACCTCAGCGGCACCTATTCGGGTTACGATCTGATCTACTTCCGGAAATCCCAAAAGTATCTGCTCCATTCTTGTTGTCATATCGACGGTCGCACTTAACGACATTCCGGTAGGAAGTACAGGTTGGATGGCAAAGTCCCCCTCATCCAGCGTAGGCACGAATTCTCCGCCCATTCGGTCAAACAGAAAAAAAGTAAAAACCAAGAGTGCAACAGCGGTGGTAAGAATCAAATATCTGAAGTTGATAGCATGAGGCAAGAGCGATGAATAACCTCTTTTTAAGGCACCGATAAATCGATCACTCAATGATTGATTGCCTTCAGGTCTTGGTTTTATAAACAATGACGACATGACAGGGACATAGGTGAGGCATAGAATAATTGCCCCGATCAAGGCAAAACAAAATGTAAGCGCCATCGGTCGAAACATCTTGCCCTCTATTCCGGACAAGGACAAAATGGGGATAAAGACGATGATGATAATCACCTGACCAAATATCGCCGATCGCATCATTTTTGAGGCTCCCTGGACTGAAATCTGATCTATCACAGTCGTCTTTTGCTCCGGAAGCAAGGCATTTATTCGATTTTGCTCGAAAGTAATTCTGTAAGCGATGTATTCTACAATGATGACTGCACCATCGATGATGATTCCAAAATCAATGGCCCCCAGGCTCATTAAATTAGCATCCACTCCAAGAAAATACATACAAGTCAACGCAAATAGGAGCGTCAACGGGATAATTGAAGCGACTACCAGCCCGGCTCTTAGATCACCAAGGAGAAAAACAACGACAATGAATACAATGAGAAATCCAAATAAGAGATTTTCGGCTATTGTCATGGTTGTCCGGCCTATTAGTTCACTTCGCTCCAGAATAGGATTAATTCGAACACCTGTGGGTAAAGCAGTCTGTATTTCCTCTACTCGGTCTTTTACCTCATTAATTACTTTACTGGCATTGGCTCCTTTAAGCATCATGATTTGTCCCATCACCTTTTCGCCTTCGCCATTACTTGTTATGGCTCCAAACCTGGTGGCAGCACCGATAGCTACGGATCCAATATCTTTTATATATACAGGTATTCCGTTCTTGACCGTAACAACAATATTTTCAATTTCGTCAATACTCTTTAAGAGACCGTCTGCTCTTATAAAATAGGCTTGGTTAGACTTTTCAATATAGCCTCCACCAGCAATGCTGTTATTTTTCTCCAGGGCCCTGAAAATATCTTGCAAGGTAATATCCATTGCCCTGAGATGATTGGGCTGAACTTGCACTTCATAGGTTTTCAATAATCCACCCCAGGTATTGATTTCAATGACTCCCGGAATCCCGGAGAGATGTCTTTTTACAATCCAATCTTGAATACTTCTTAACTGGGTGACCGAATATCGATCTTTATATTCCGGGGCTACCTCAAGCGTATATTGATAGATTTCACCGAGCCCTGTACTTATAGGTCCCATAAATGGTGTACCAAACCCCTCAGGTATTTCATCAGCTACAAATTTTAATCGTTCAGCTATCAATTGTCGAGGGAGATAACTGTCCATATCATCATCAAAGACGATGGTTACGACTGAGAGTCCAAATTTTGAAATAGAACGGATTTCGCGTACCCCTGGCAAATTGGACATCCCCAGTTCGACCGGATAGGTCAAAAAACGCTCAACTTCCTCAGCCGCCAGGTTACGTGATGTCGTTATTACCTGGACCTGGTTATTAGTTACATCCGGTACCGCCCCTATTGGAATGTTACTGACCGAATAAATACCCATTCCAATGATGCCAAATACAAATAGGTAAATGGCTATCTTATTGTTTATACTATATCTTATAATGTTATCGAGCATAGTATGCGCTATAAATTATTGAATACCAATGACTCCGACATTTTCAATAAATGTCGAATGATATTGGAATTAAACTGAATTAATTATGACCGTCTCAACTGTACGGTGCGCCTATAGATAACTGGGTGGCCCTCTTCTAAAATCAAAGGGATAAAGATGGGTGGGAATATAGAGGAGACAATAATTAAAACCCTCTTCTTGCTTATAAATTCTAATATTAGGTTCGGTAGCATTTATATAAATGTCACCAACAATAAAGTCTATTGATCCGACACTTTCCTTTTGAAATGTATCATTATCTGCCGCGATAAAATGATCCAGATGCCCCTCCCCTATGTCGGAATGAAAAGCCAGCCGGAATAAGTCCAATAAAGAGGAGAAATGGTTTTGCTCACAGACGTGTTCTTCTTCCAGTCGCTCGGTATGATGCTCATGAGGTACGTCTGTGAGCAAAATCATTTCTCCTC
>JABDLW010000814.1 GCA_013001805.1 Saprospiraceae bacterium
ATATGAATACCAGTATTATTCGAACACATCGGGGGCGGACCATTATGCTGCAGCATGATATTAGTTCTCCAAGACCCAATGTTAGATTTAGTCTGATCAGCGGTACAAAAGGAACATTTAATCAATATACGTCAACTGCTCAAATATCGACAAGCCATGGTGGCTGGAAGAGCACGGAAGAATTTAATGAATTGATCAGGCAACATGCACCGCCATTAATTCAGAAATTTGGAGAAAAAGTTGAAAATGCCAGTCAGATTAGTAAAGGCCGCTCTTATGAACGTGTTTCAGCCGCAGACTGGCGTTTTATTGATTGCCTACGGAATGGTCTGCCGGTCGAAATGGATGTTTATGATGCTGCTCTATGGAGTAGTGTAACTCCCTTGAGTGAATGGTCGGTGGCACAAAAAGGTGCGTCCGTCAAGGTGCCCGACTTTACATCAGGAGCCTGGAAAACAAATAAGCGAGGCATGGATATTTTAATTGTAAAAGGAGGATCCACAAATTTGATCTAGCGACACTCACTTTTTCAGATTTTTTGCAAGTATTTGAAATTACATTTCTCAACTGATTACACTACTGACTTAAAATAGTGCATAAGCTAAAGAATATATGTACATAAAAATTCACTGCAAAGGAGTAAAATTCGACAATGGAGTAAGTATGATTCCTATTACCACGAATGTTCATTCAAATTTTCTAGAACGAGCAAACACTATCTTTTTATGAAAAAGAACCGGCGATCTTTTCTGCGAAATACCACCGGAATGAGCCTGGGAATTCTTGCTCACAAGGCAATGCCTGGTGATATAAAAGACGGATTTCAAACCATTGAAAGGGAATTACCCTCGGTGCTGCCAGCTCAGCCATTTGTGAACCGGTTTCCCCGAATGCTGCAAGATTATTACGTAAACATCTTTAAGGAAAAAGAAAATCAGCACACATCCAGAATCTACAATTTAACTACTAAGGCCGAAGCACTGGATTATTGCAGGGAAGTAAGTGAGAAAATTAGGGAGTGCCTAGGGCCTCTACCCGAAAAAGTTCCGCTTAATGCGGTGACCGTCAGAACTGTGAAACGGCCAGATTATCGCATAGAGAATGTGATGTTCGAAAGCCGGCCGGGGTTTAAAGTCACGGCGAATTTATATCTGCCAGGCACAACATCAAAGGCTCCGGCGGTACTCGGGACCTGTGGACATACGGACGATGGTAAATTCCATAAGGTCTATCAGTCCTTTGCACAGGGGTTGGTCAGGAAGGGTTACGTGGTACTACTTTTTGATCCAATCGGACAAGGTGAAAGGCTGCAATATCCGACCGATGGACTTAATTCTGAAATAGGGATAGGGGTTAGAGAACATATTTATAATGGTTGTCAAATGCTGCTTAGCGGTGAATCGATGAGCAGCTGGTTTGTCTGGGACTGCATGGCAGGTATTGACTATTTGCTCACCCGGCCCGAAGTAGATCAAAACCACATTGGAGTAACAGGTAATTCCGGAGGGGGTACACAAAGTGCCCTTCTTTGTGGTATGGATGATCGCCTCACTATGGCTGCGCCTAGTTGTTACATCACCTCCACCAGGAGGAATCTGGAAAATGAACTTGTGCAAGACTCCGAGCAGTGCCCGCCAAACATGCTTGAAAAGGGGCTGGATCACTTTGATTTTATAGCGGCCATGGCACCCAAACCCGTCATCTTGTTAAGTCAGGAAAAAGATTTTTTTGATGTGCGTGGTACCGAAGAAACCTATAAAAAACTACAGCATTTATATGCACTGTTCGGTGCCAAAGATAATATTCAACTATTTACCGGAGATCGTGATCACGGTTACCACCAACCGGCACGAGAAGCAATGTATGGTTTTTTCAATAAGGTGACTGGTGTTTATGGAGATTTTAGGGAGGCTGATTTAACCATCGAAGATGGTAAGGCACTACAGTGTACAGAGTCAGGACAATTGGGGACGACATCAAAAACAGTCAGAGGCATAATGCAGCAAAATGCCGCGAGGTTGGCTCGGGCCCGCGCACAGACTAATTTGGATTTGGCAAGATCGATAAAAAATTTGTTGAAAGTCCCTGATTTCATCCCGGTTCCATCATACAGAATCTTGCGAAACACTGAAAATGCGCAATATCCCAGGCCTGAGGTAGCAAATTATCTTTTGGAAGTTGAATCGAACATTTATATTCCGGTTTATAGATTGAGTAAAGAAGCTCTTTATTCCCGTCCTCCGAAAGACCAGAAAAAGGCCATATTGTACGTGCCGCATCTGTCAGGTGATATGGAATTGCAGGAAGAGTCCATTATCCGGTCAAAATTAAGCGAAGATAGCGATCGTATTTTGTATTCGTGTGATCTTCGGGGCTCGGGAGAGTCGGCTTCTGGCGTTTACATATCTGACTATATTCTTTTTACTAGTGAATATTTCTATGGTACGATTGCCAATATGCTCGGCAATTCACTGGTAGCAAAAAAGACATTTGATTTATTGTCAGTTATCCATTGGCTGGAGTCGATTGGTCACGATGATATTTATCTGATCAGTAAGGGATGGGGTACTATTCCCGCTACGTTCGCCAGCGTCTTAAGTGCCACGATATCCAGGGTGACACTGAAAAATGCATTGTCCAGTTTTGATGCCATTGCGAAAGCGGACAAATATCACTGGCCACTTTCATGTTTTCCACCCGGGATCTTGCAGCACTTTGATTTGCCGGATTGCTACGATTATTTACAAAATAAAAAACTCGAATTGATTGAACCCTGGAATGAAATGGGAGGCCAATATTAAAGTTTGTTGAGGGTATATAAAACAACACATGTGTTCACAATAATCCCTAGCTTGGAAATGGGTGCTCAGAATTAATGATTTATTTCCTTAGAATGGCATATTTCGAATTGGATCCCATCCTGACTAAAGGAATACATAGTGATGCCAAGTGATGTGTGGCCGACTCCGGGAGAATCAGAGATGGAATTTCAGCAAGACCTTCGTAATCTAAAGATCAGCCGCCGTCCTGATAACATCGGAGAATTCTAATAGAGTAATCCTGGAAATTATCTGTCCGGAAAAGTAACCCGATATAAATTAGTGCGAATCAATCCAGAAAGGAAATCTCCACCTGAGACGGTAAGATTAAAGATTAGGACTCGATCGATCTCAAAACTACTTGATTCTGGTTTTTTTACAACTAAAACAACATTGTTCAGGGCATTGATGGTGAGCAATAGGAGAAGCAAAACTTGGTGCAGGCACACAGAAGATTCTTTGGTTCCCGACGGCTCGAAACTAATCTGGTATTTATTTCCCATTTGATATTGCCTATTGTTAGAGATTAAATTGGCTACTTTGATTCAATTCTCTGATTAAGTGAGCGAGAAAAAGCTTAACTTAAGCAGAGATATTTTGAAGAATAAACATCCGTGCCTGGAATCGATTTGACATAATTCTTGACAGGTCGATCCATTAACTGTGGAATTTCAATATTGATCATATAAATCAATCCAAATGATAAAGGCTGGAATCACTCTACTCTTCTTCTTTTATAGTCATTCACTAGTGGCTCAATTAGTAATAAATGAGGTCTTTTACGATCGGGTTGGAACTGACCCCGGATTCGAATGGGTCGAGATCTATAATTCATCAGGTAACGTCATCGACATAACTGGTTATTCACTGATGACCGGCGGCCAATTTTATAATGAGGCTGCGGAATTAACTGGAATGATAAACGCAAATTCTTATTATGTGATTGGTGGACCATTAACGGATGGGACAAATGCTTCTCCAACCTATGATCAGGTACATGATTTTAACGGGACGTTGTTTAATTCTGGCACAACGGCGGACGGGATTGCTTTGCTTGATATGAATGATATCCTTATTGATGCTTTGATCTATGGAGATTCAAATTTGAGTGGGCTTCCTGACGAATCGGGTGCGATAGGAATTGTTGATGTCGGCGATGCGCTGGCAGGGCAGTCGATTGGCCTGCAACCGGATGGGGAAAAGAACAATGCCGTCATTTTTTCTGAATTAACACCGGGATCTTCTAACGATATGGCGGTGATAGATACCGATGGAGATGGAGTGAGTGATGCATTAGACAATTGCAAACTAATTCCTAATCCCGATCAAGACAATATGGATCTCGATACTCTCGGAGATCTTTGCGATAATTGTCCGAATGTATCTAATCCTGCTCAGGTTGATCTCGATCTGGACGGAATCGGCGATTTATGTGATGGAAATTTACAGCTGGCAGCTCTTACTACTCTTGAGGACTATCTATTTATAGATAAATTGTATTCTGGCATCATCCTCAAATCTTCCGGTGGGTTTTGCTTTGTTATCACTGTCGAAGATGACGGTAATTTAAGGACTGGCCAAATATCCTGTCCACCCTGAGGTACTATTTAAGAATTTTGACTCATTAAGGCAATGTGAGAAAAGAACAGAATATACTGCTAAGGAAAGATGGGAATGCAGTCACTATTCGCACAGATGGAAAACTCTATTGGTATTATGAAGCACACCTGGGCTAAGTCTTATCTCACCCTTTTTATCTGCATGTAGCTATTATAACCGATGATACTGGGAGGAAAAGAAAAACCGCATCATTCACGCTGTCTCTTGTAGGCTGCTTTTATGGACTTAATCAGAAATTGAGATAAATTATTCCAGTTTGTCTACTTTAACCTGTGAGCTTCCAGTACATCTTGATTTAGCGAAATGCCAAAACCCGGCCGGTGATTAACTTGTATAAAGCCATTTACAATACTTTCTTTTGGTTCAATCAAATTCGTTCTCCACTCAGCTTCACCCCATTGGTATTCTAAAATATCAAAGTTGGGCAAAACCGAACATAATGCCACCGAAGCAGCTGTGGATACGGGACCACTGGGATTGTGCGGCGCTACTTTGATCTCAAAATTTTCTGCGAGTGTGGCAATTTTTATGGCTTCCAAAAGTCCTCCGCAGTACTTGATATCCGGCATAATGATGTCAACAACCCTGGATTCGATAATTGGACGGAATCCTTGCATGCCAAACAGGAATTCTCCGCCCGCCATGGTTTGTTTTATCTTTTGGTGAATGGCCACCGTATCCTCCAGTTGAGTTGGTGCAACCGGTTCCTCATACCAGGACAAGTTGGCTGATTCCAGTTCTTTAGCTATCTCAATAGATAATGCCACATCGAAGTAACTGTGGGCATCGATCTTGATCGCTATCTCATTTCCGACTGCTTCACGCATGGCAAATACGGCGTCTACACCTGATTTTCTGGCCCGGTTGATCTCTGCAATTGGCGAATTTAAAGCGGGAAATCCATCGAAAGGAGCTGCTTTTATGGCTTTGAAACCTTCAGCGACTGCTTGTCTGGCATTAGTGGCAAAGCCTTGAGGCGTCCGTATAGATGTCGCACGATTGATGTTAGCATAGACCGGTAGAGATTCATAAATTTTACCTCCTATCAGCTGGTGAAAAGGTACTTCTAGTGTCTTACCGTTGATATCCCATAGAGCCATTTCAATGGCACTGAATGAGGCTGCAAGTAGTCGATCTCCTGATGCCGCTCGCAGCCAGCCTTGCTGCCGGTAATGTTGAATGTCAAAAGGAGATTTTCCTTTTACCAATGCATAGAATTCTTTTAACTCTTCGAGTTCAGCGCGTCGACCAAGTGATCCCTCGCCGAGACCCGTCACCCCATTACTGGCGGTAAGTTGTACAATGATCCAATTAGTTCGATGAGTGACATTCACTATAAACACCTCGATTCCTGTGATGCTGATATTTCGATCTGCACGAGAGGTTTGGGCTAATATTCTTTGCAGGGGAATAATCGTTGTCCCCATAAACAAGGTGTTTCCCAGATTCTTGATCATCGCACGCCGGGAAGAGTTCGTGTTAAAGTAATCCATAATTGAACTTTAAATTTGGAGCAACTCTGCAAAGTCAGAGAAACAACAAGTATCTGAAAGAATTGGTGATCTATGACCATTCTGGTAAATTTAATGGTTTGTTGGCTGTGTTTAGTGCTAAGGTGGAGATCGGCTCTTAGTGGATGAGGATTTCCTATGTTGATGAAAATTGAGAAATGTTGCCTCGTGAGTGACCTCAGATAGCAGAGACGATCTATCCGGCATTATTTATAATTAGTGCTTTTGTTCCTCTCGTAACCTCACAAGAAAGTAAATTATGAAGGAAGATTATTTTACACTTAGACCTACCGATGAATTTATTGAGCTGGTAAAACTCTTGAAGCTTAAGCAGATCGCCCAGACTGGAGGTCATGCCAAAATGATGGTGGAGGAAGGTTTAGTAAAGGTCAACGGAGAATTGGAATTCCGTAAAAGAAAAAAACTCAGAGCTGGAGATCGCATTGAGATCGAAGATAATAGCATCGCAATACGGTCGGAATCACCGCAGGTGGACGGAATATAAAAATCAGGTGTAGTCTAAAGAGAAAATTAAGGGATAAGTTGCTACCTGTTACGGATAAACTGCCGGTCGTGATCCCGATGAATCTGGATAGACTGAGTTTTCGTTCCCTATTCTGGCTTTCAAAGCTGGCCATTTCTATGGATCGACATCCTAATCCTGTCTTAAGAATTGGAGGTGGAGTTTGCCGAAACTTACCGATAGCTCAGGTATGAACTCAAAACATCGCTTCAAAAGAGATTCATATCATTCCTCAATGATGACTTTTAGTCGCATGTCCAAAGGATTAAAGTGTTCTAAAAGGACATCCAGGTATGTCTCGCTATGCCGGCAGTAAAATTCTAAAAAGTTGGCGTATCTTTCCTGAAGGCCTCCTTCGGGATATAGCTTTTCGCGAATGCCTTTTATTTGTCCCAGTGCAACATCGTGCTTTTGCTTTTCCGCCCGGCGTAGCCGATCTTCGATTTTATCCAGATTTTTCAGCTGACTCGAGGCTTCGGAGGCGACCGCACCTTTTAATGTCGGATCGATGGCATTTGCCTTGCTTTCTATCTCCTGCCAGACCTTTTCGATCTGTTTTTTTTCTTCCTGCAGCGAAAATTCGTGTTCGGCGTGTTTCGCCACATACGTTTTTATCTGTTGCACTTCGTCCTGAAAGAAGTCGGAAATTTCCAGGTCCAATTTATTCATTTTTTTAACCATCCCTTTGTCAACCCAAAGGCAAGAATCTCTTCTCACCAACATAGGAAAATTAATGCCGAAGAATTGAAATTGTTGCTTTCGCTCCAGCCAATAGGCAAGCTCACCTCCACCACCAACATAGGCCAGGTTAGGAAGAACTCTTTCCTGGTAAAGTGGTCGTATAATGACATTGGGGCTAAATTTTTCCGGATGATCTTCTACCAACTGTAGGATTTCATCTTCCTTAAATTTGAAATCTGTATCGACAACGTGGTAATAATCACTATTTTTTTCGATACGCGCCCTAACCCCGTCGTGTAAGAAGAATAAATTTATATCCCTGGCGTAAGCCTGTGATTTGAATCCGGCTTTCTCCAAATCACTCTGTGTATTTCTTACATATTCGGCTGATTGCTGATGCAGAATTTCATCTTTAAAAATGTCTACCATCTTTGCTTTTAACCGGGCATCATCCATGTTGGCAACGACCAAACCAAGGTGACCAAAAAGACCATTAATTAAATCAGCAAATGAGTGACTATATCTTTTGTGTCCGGTATGAGTTTTTTCAAATACGCTAAAAACTCGTTGGGACACCGGAGAATCACCTAAAATTTCTTTTAATTGAGATAGTGCTTCTGTCAATGAATTTGTAGACATCCTTCCCACCGATCCACTCTCATTATTTTCCCATCGAATGGTTTTTCCATAGATATGCATATGATCCATTTCATCGAAATCATGGTCTTCACCGCCGGTCACGAAGACCGGGATAAATTTGTATTTCGGATATCGATCCTTAAGTAGTCGAGTTAGCTTAATGGCACTTATGATTTTGTAAACCAGGTAGGAAGGTCCGGTAAAAAGAACGGGCTGGTGGGCAGTGACTATTGTGTAGGTATGTTTATCCTGTAAAGATGCAATTTGCGGGAGAGCGATGGTGGTATCGGTTAGATACTGACTATATTGATCGTTCAGGACTTCACACAATAGCTGGCGATCGATCGGTTCCTGCGATTTGTCTTCAATGACCTGTTTAAATGCATCAAGCGTAGGCTGGTATTTGGCAAAGGCCAATAGTTGCTGATCCAGTGAGGCGTAGGCCGTATCTGTTGATGAAAATTGGCCGAAATCTGTATAATCTACATGTAAAACTTTCATAGCCGGCAATATTACGGCTTCTTGGACAAATAGGCGAAGTCTCAGGCAAGTTCTCCAAGCCCGGAATCAGCTCTTCTCCGGTTATCTTGCATTAGATCCGACACGTTTCTTCAAGAGTAAGCCTTGCTATGATTTGTTTTTGGCTGGAATGCCAGGTTGCAGAATTTCAAAATCCTCCACTTGTTTAGCCGCTTCAACCATAATCCGCACGTCCTCCAATAACTGCTTGGCATCAAAAATAATCCCATCCTTAACGGTATACTTGACGCCACCCACTCTTACTATTTCATTTTCATCCGAAAGTTTTATGGCGCCCGTACCATATAAGACTTTGAGATTAAGCAGGGGATTTTCCTCGAGGATCACAAAATCCGCTTTCTTACCCACTTCAACCGTACCTATCTCATCTTCCATGCCCAGGGCAATAGCCCCATTTAGAGTGGCCGATCTAATTACTTCAAGCGGGTGAAAACCAGCTTCTCGCAACAATTCTAATTCCCGTATATAAGCAAATCCATATAATTGATAGATGAAGCCAGAATCGGATCCAGCCGTGACCCTACCTCCGCGGTTCTTATACTCATTGATGAAGGTCATCCAGAGATTGTAATTATGCTTCCAGTCAACTTCTTCTTCTGTACCCCAGAAGTGCCAATAACTGCCATGGCTGATTTTACTTGGCAAATAAAACCGCCATAACGAGGGCATGGTATAGTCTTCGTGCCATTCAGCGCGGCGGGCCCGGTGTAGATCCCTGCTAGCCTCATAAATGTTGAAGGTAGGGTCAATGGTGAAATCCAATTTCAGGAGTTCATTCATGACGGCATTCCAGTGATCTGAATACGGCTTTGCTGCTTGCTGCCAAAGTCTGCCCGCCTCGGCAAAACGGTGTTGCTCATTTTGATAGTTGTAATCCAGAGGATAGTGCTGTACTGTACGGTCCGCAAAGAGAGCTTCAGGTAGGCCGTACCAGTGCTCCATCGTGGTAAGTCCAGACCTTGCAGAATTCAATACATTCCAGCGTCCGACGTCCATTTGTGCATGATGGCATGCAGATTTAAGGCCGAGCGACTTGTTTTCTTGCAATGCTGCAGCCATAATGGCTGGTGGTGCCCCAAAGAATTTGATGCCATCTGCTCCTTTTTCAGCATTAGAACGCACCCATTTTCTGGCCATTTCGGGTGTACTGATTTCCTCATCAGCTCCCATTCCAAAGACCGTGTAAGCTTTGATTCTTGGAGCGGTGATCGTATTTTTTTCACTACGTTCGCGATGACTTAGCACCCAGTCCAGGCCATTACTGCATGCGGGTTCCCTGATGGTAGTCACACCATGTGCCATCCATAGTTTAAAGACATATTCGGCATCTGCACCCTGTGCCTTGCCTCCGATATGACCATGCATATCGACAAATCCTGGCAATAAGTACATCCCTTCACAATCCATCTCTCTTCCGCCATCCATAAGCTGCGGCCGGTCTTCAGGCTTTATTTCGACACCCGGATATCCTACCACTGCAATTTTCTTAATTACGTTGTCTTCTACTACAATGTCGATAGGCCCTCTCGGTGGTGCACCGTTGCCATTGATTAGAGTGACTCCCCGGATAATCAGTTGTGGCCAGGGACCCTCTCCCCTTAAGCGATCGGGGGCTTCCTTCACTTGAGAAAAAAGTGCCACCCAGGAGATACAAAACAAACACGATAATAGGAGAGTTAACTTGTGGATATAAAACATCTTCAATGCAATTGAAATATTACTAGTAATTAAAAC
>JABDLW010000868.1 GCA_013001805.1 Saprospiraceae bacterium
GGATAGGGTCATCGGTGCCGGCAAAACGTTTATCTCCGGTATGGATTTCGACAATTAGGTTCGTCACCACTTGTGCTTCGATCCTGGAAGGAAATAAAATATGAACTAGAAAAAACAAAAAAGAAATTGAATACACTTTACACATGGCATGTAGGAATTTAAGGTTCATTATGATCCGGCATCTTTTTAAAAAGCCTAAAATGACGCCAATTAATTGTTCCATTGAACTTGAAAAGCGTTACCCTACAGAATTGTCTTAATCAATCACTACCTTTAGAAGGCCGAAAAAAATATGCCTATGTTCATTCAGATTAGCCGGTTATTGTCTCTCATGATCTTCATCCATCTCCTGATAAGTTGTGGTGAAAAAGACAACAGACCCAATGTCCTATTTATAGCCATCGACGACCTCAGGCCGGAACTGGGTTGCTATGGCAATGGGGTAATAAAAAGCCCTAATATTGACCGGCTTGCTTCCGAGGGTATATTATTTAGACATCATTATGTGCAAGTACCGACCTGTGGTGCATCACGCTGTGCGCTGCTCACCGGCAGGAGACCCTGGAGTAAGGCGCATGTGAAGAATAGTGTTATGGCCGAATTAATGTCCGGTCAACCCGAGGCAGATAAACCGGAAACCTTTGTCCATCATTTGCGACGTAATGGTTATTACACCTTAGGCATTGGGAAAATAAGTCATTCTGCTGATGGCCTGGTATACGGGTATGAAGATCCGGTTAGTGATCAATTGGAATTACCTCACAGCTGGGATGAGCGGCTCTTTGATCACGGGAAATGGGGTACCGGCTGGAATGCTTTTTTCGGATATGCCGATGGAAGTAATCGGCAGGGTATGAAAAAACAAGTGAAACCTTACGAAAAAGGGGAGGTGGGCGATGAGGGATATCCCGATGGTTTATCAACGAAACTAGCGGTACAAAAACTAGGTGAATTAAAAAGCAAGGGGAAGCCCTTTTTTATGGGGGTCGGATATTTCAAGCCGCACCTCCCATTCACTGCTCCTGCAAAATATTGGGATCTTTACGATCAGTCGGAGATGGCATTACCTCCAGTGAATGACATCCCTGAAGGAATTTCTGAGAAAAGTTTGCACGGCAGTGGCGAGTTTAACCAATATGCCCTGGGCGAAGAAAAGGCATCGTTGGATTCTTCCCTTTCCGAAGATTATATCCGTAAAGTAAAGCATGCATATGCCGCTTGCGTCAGTTACACTGATGCTCAGGTGGGTATTTTATTGACTGAATTAAAAAACCTGGGGCTAGAAGAAAATACCATAGTAGTCATTTGGGGGGATCACGGCTGGCACCTGGGTGACCAGCGGGTATGGGGTAAACATACCTTATCCGAATACGCTCTGCGTAGTGCGTTGATTATGAAAATTCCCGGTCAACAGCAAAGGGGAGGGGTGATCGAATCCGTGGTAGAATCCGTGGATATTTATCCGACTTTAATGGACCTTTGTCAAGTCGATATTCCAGAAGGTTTGGATGGACAGAGTTTTATAAATAAAATTAGTGCGGATAAAATGGTAGTCCCGGATGTCGCTTATGCTTACTGGAGGGATGGGATCAGCATTCGTACCGATACTTTTAGACTAACCAAATATTTTCGTGAAGCAGAACCCACCGTTGAGTTATATGACTACTTTTCTGACCCCGGCGAAAGTAAAAATCTAGCGGCTAGCCGTCCGGAAAAGGTCAATCAATTAATGCCTCTATTAAATAAAATTGATCACCAATTTTACCTGGAGGATGAGACTGATCAGGAAAATTAAACCTATTCTCTTGGTTCACCAAATTGCAGGAGATATCTGTTGATGTCATAAATGCCAAACTCCCGCATACCGTAGTGGAAAGTCTCGATTGGATAACAGATATCCACCCGGTCTTTAATTTCCTGGTAATATTTATCGACTCCAGTCATGCGGAAATAGATGGAACCAGTGAAATGGGGGCCATTGAATTTCTGATGCTCATTTGGTTTGGACAACATTACAGAGATTTGGTCGTGTGACAGCGATGCCCAACCCCATTCTTCAGCAAAATCTTCACAGGTGAATCCAAGGATTCCGACATAATAATCAATACTCTCCCTAATGTTAAGGGTATAAAGCATCGGAGACACTGAAGTGAACTGCATATTTACGAAGAGTTTATCTATACCGCTTCTTGTCCCAACATCAGCCAGGCTTTTAGAAAAGCATCGATATTGCCGTCAAGTACTCCAATGGTATCTCCCGTTTGATGCTGAGTACGATGATCTTTTACCCGCCGGTCATCCAGTACGTAACTGCGTATTTGTGATCCCCACTCATTTTTCATTTTATTGGCTTCCACCTTATCACGTTCCTCTCTCTGCCTCTGGAGTTCTTGCTCATATAATCTTGATTTAAGCATTTGGATGGCCTTTTCACGATTCATATGCTGAGATCGTTCTTCCTGGCATTCGGCAACAAGTCCGGTGGGGAGGTGTCTGACTCGCACCGCTGATTCCGTTTTGTTTACATGCTGGCCTCCGGCTCCACTACTGCGGAATGTGTCCCAATCAAGATCTGCCGGGTTGATTTCTATTTCAATTCGGTCATCGATCATGGGATGTACAAAAACCGATGCAAACGAAGTCATTCGCTTTCCCTGTGCGTTAAAGGGACTTACTCGTACCAAACGGTGCACTCCATTTTCACCTTTAAGCAGACCGTAGGCATAATCACCCTTGATCTCCAGGGCAACCGATTTAAGTCCTGCCACGTCCCCATCCACCCGATTTAATTCTGAAACCTTGTAACCGTTTTTCTCGGCCCACATGACATACATCCGAAGGAGCATAGCTGTCCAATCGCAGCTCTCTGTACCACCGGCACCAGCGTTTATCTCCAGAATGCAACCCAGCTCATCTTCTTGCTTATTTAGAGTGGACCTGAATTCTACATCGTCTAGTTTCTGCTCGGCTTTTAAGAAAGCTGCTTCGACTTCGGCTTCCGTGGCTTCACCCTCTTTCCAGAAATCGAACAGGATCTCCACCTCATCAACCAATTCCCCGGTATCTTCGTATGTTTTCACCCAATTCTTGAGCAGTCCAACCTCCTTTAAGAGAGCTTCTGCTTTTTTCGGATCGTCCCAGAAATTGGGATCAAGCGTAAGTTGCTCTTTATCTTTTATTTGAAATTGACGCTTATCGACGTCAAAGATACCTCCTAAGAGAACCTAAGCGGTCCTTCATGGCCTGCAATTGCTCGATGGTCATGATTTAAAGTGATTAATTTGTTTACTAAATAATAAAAATAAGAAACAACAAACTTATGCTATTAGTTTATTGACATTAATTGAACACGAAAATACAAGGGCGTGTTCCCCGGGATGTCCATATAGCCCGCTTCTCCGTAGCCCAAAGCGGGAGGAATAAAGAAAGAAGCAGTTGCCCCTTCGTTGAGCAAAGCAATGCCAACATCCCAGCCCGCTATTGCACGTTGTTGTCCAAGCGGAAAAGTATAAGGTTCGCCCATTTCATAAGAATCGTCAAAACGTTTGCCATCCATAAAGGTGCCGTAGTAATGCACACTAACCATATCACCCGGGGCGGGCAAATCTCCTGTACCCTCATCATGTATTACGTATTCCAAACCGGAATCCGTTTTTTGCAGGTTAGGGAGATTGCCGGCGTTATAGGCAGCCAGAGCTTGTGCGGCCTTTTCCACAATTTCGGGCCGGATGGCTTGTGCCTCTGCAATTTGCTCCTCGCGCTCTTTCAAAACAGCTTGCATTTCTTCTTTAAATTCTTCATCTGTTTTAATTTCCAGAAAATTCAGATCATACTCAATAAGTTTGATGTGAGCAAAAGCTGGCGGAATATCGTCGAGTGAGTCGGTAGGAAAAAAAAGTGTGGCACTGTCTCCTTCCGACATGAGTGCCAGGGCATCAATAATAATGGGAGTTTCTTTGGTATACTCTTCTTCTGTGGGAATTTTTATGCGAGGTATCTGGTCAGATCCGTAACTGCTGTTAAGGACCGAATCCCCGTGGCGCATAACAATGTGAAAATACGCATATTCTCCAGGTACCGGCTTTGGACCATTGGTTGAGATATGTTTTTCAAGCCGGTAACCTCGACGTGTCAGGTCTCCTTTAGATGCGTCTTCGCTCCCACAGGAGATAATAACTACAATGGCGCTAAGTATAATGGAAAAATTAAGAATTTTCATAAAATTGATTTATTTAATTGTTCTTTATATCGTGGTAAAATGGTTTTGATTTGATCCAGCGTCGCTGATAGGCTCGATTTTGTGAAGCCCCCGGATGCATTTCTATGACCACCTCCGTTAAAGTAGTTTTTAGCAATTTCCTCCACCGAAAAATCTCCTTTGGAGCGGAAAGAAATCTTGATGATCGTGGGTTGTTGCCTGATGAAAATCGCCAATTTTACATTCTCCAATTTCAATAAATAGTTTACAATACCTTCCGTATCACCACGCTGAATATCGTAAACCTGGTAGTCGTGTTTATTTAGGAAAATGATACCTGTTTTATATTCATCGAGAACCTCCATACGGTTTACAAAGCAATGACCCAGTAAACGCAGATTTTTTTCATTCAGTGTATTAAAAATGCGGTCGTGAATAAGACTGGTGTCAATTCCCAATTCCTGGAGGGTGGCCACCGTCCGGAAAAGCGCTGGTGATGTGCTGTATTGGAATGATCCCGTGTCTGTTAGAATGCCAGTATAAAGACAGGCTGCAATATCCGTATCACCAAGTGGTTTTTGATCAAATCCTTCAATAAATCTATAGACCAATTCACAGGTAGAACTTGCGGTAGTATCCGAGAGAATGAAATCACCGATAGGATCGGGATAAAGATGATGGTCGATCAAAATGGTATAGAGACGGTCATTCTCTATATATTTACTCATCTTATCGATCCGGGAAAGGGAGTTGTAGTCCAAAATCACGGATACTTCGATATGCTGTGAAAAATCATCCAGAGCACTGGAATCCACATCAAAGATCTCGACACCGTTAATACCAGGCATCCATTGGTAGGTGGCTGGATACTCAGAGGGAAATGCTACCATTACCCTATGTCCCTTGTTTTCCAGCCAGCGGGCCATGGCAAGGGATGATCCGATCGCGTCTCCATCCGGATTGCGATGACTCGTAATTAAAATGTTTTTCGGAGTTGCCAATACGGACTTAACCTCTTCTATTCCCTGCATTGCTTCTAATTGAAGGACGAAAATGTGACTTTTTACCGAGGGGGAAAAATTTATTTTGCCTGGCGGTGAATCACTTAAATGTGGGGCATTTATTTACTTTTGCGCTTTCAATTAAAAAATGACTCGACATCCGGGGTCAGTAATATATCATATTATGAGTAAGAGAACATTCACCATGATCAAGCCTGATGCAGTGAAAGCAGGCCATATTGGAAAGATTTTAGAGCAAATTACCAGTGCTGGATTTAGAATCGTTGCGTTAAAAATGACCCAGCTTTCACAAAGTACTGCTGGTGCATTTTACGCAGTACATCGCGAAAGGCCTTTCTATCAGGAATTAGTAGACTTCATGTCCTCAGGTCCGATTGTAGCTGCTATCTTAGAGAAAGAAAATGCAGTAGATGATTTTCGCACCCTCATTGGGGCGACCAACCCTGCTGATGCGGCTCCAGGTACGATCCGGGCTTTGTACGCGAAGAATGTGGGAGAAAATGCGGTCCATGGATCTGATTCTGATGAAAATGCTGTAATTGAGAGTCAATTCCATTTTGCCGGCTGCGATGTTTATAGTTAGTTGAAGGGATTATTCCAGCGTCACTAAAGTGACGCCATCTCCACCACGCTCGTGCGGCGGGTGTCTAAGGTCGAATGAGACTGAATAAGTCTTCAGAATATCTGTGACCAGAGTTTTCAACACTCCATTACCCTTTCCATGGATAATTTCAATTTGTGCTAGTCCGGCAACCAATGCCCTGTCTACAAATTGCTCAAGTCGCACCATGGCTTCTTCTTTACGTAGACCTCTCACGTCGATGCGATGATGTACATCTTGCAGTATCTGGGTGTGTGTATTGACTGATCGCTGTTGTTGAATATCAATCGGTTCACGGGCATGCTCCAGATCTTTTAGTTTGACATTAAGCGTCATATTACCGGCAAGTACGGTAACCTTATTTTTTTGTATGCTCTGGATGGCCCCGCTGACGCCACCAATTTTCATCCGTACAAAGTCGCCTACTTCAAAGGGTTTAGAGGTATGTACCGTTCGTGATTTTTGTTCGATCTCCTGGTGGATGCTTTCCGCTGACTCTCGCAATTCATTTTTCTTTGATTTCAATGAGATGGCCAATTCTTTAGCCTTTTCCAGGTTTTGGTTTTCTCTGATTTCACGGATCGCCTTTTCGAGATCCTTGTTGGCACGTGATTGCCTTTGCAGTTCCAGCTGTTTTTCATCTAATTTTAACTTCTTCCGACGTACTTCCAGCTCGAGCGACATACGCTCATAATTTTGCAATAACTTCTGTAATTTTTTTTCCTGGTCCTCAACTTCCTGCAATTTTTTTTCCAGTTCATTTTTTTCTTTCTGTAATGAGGTAAGCAGAAAATCAAGACGTCCCTCTTTTTTGCCGATCTTTCGCCGGGCGTGATGAACTATTTTTTCGTGGAGACCACTGCGTTGAGCCATTTCGAAAGCAAATGAACTACCCGGGGAACCGATATCTAACTGGAAAGTGGGAGCGAGCGCCTCTTTGTCAAATGCCATACTCGCATTTTCGATACCATTGGTTTTCGATGCCATGATTTTTAGATTACCATAGTGGGTAGTGATGACACCACGGGCTTTCAAATGGTGCATTCTATAAAGGATTGATTCGGCGATCGCTGCGCCAATCGTGGGTTCTGTGCCAGCTCCAAATTCATCAATCAAGAAGAGTGTCCGGTGGTTTGCTTCTTCGGTAAACACTTTCATGTTTTGTAAATGCGAAGTATAAGTACTTAAGTCGTGCTCAATGGATTGCTGATCTCCAATATCAGTAAGAATTTGATCAAAGACGCCCATGGTCGAATGATCATCCACCGGGGTTAGAAGTCCTGCCTGGTGCATAAGACAAAGCAATCCCACAGTTTTCAACGTAATGGTCTTGCCACCGGCATTGGGTCCGCTGATTACTACAATGCGTTGCTGGTCGTCCAGACGCAGATTGAAAGGAATGACTGCCTCTCGATTATTCTTGTGTTTCAACAACAATAAGGGATGAAATGCCCGGTGCCAATCAAAAACAGGCCGGTCTACACACTTGGCAGCCGATTCAATACCGAGCGCCAGTCCTTGCAGGGCTTTGGCCTGAATGATATCAAAAGTTGTAATTACCTCAAGATTTGAGATCAGAGTAGACCGATGTTCCTGCAAGAGGCTACAAAGGTCTTTGAGTATTTTTCGAATCTCACGTCTTTCCTCATTCTGAAGTTCGAAAAACTCACTATCCAGCGCCAGCGTCTCTTCCGGTTGCATAAAGACAGTTTTACCAGTCGTGGATTCGTCATGAATTATTCCTTTGATTTTTCGCTTATTTTCAGCCAAGACAGCCAGAACCCGCCGGCCATTCCGGTAGGATTCCAGATTGTCAGCCAATACTCCTTGATCCTTATAACGAATAAGAATCTTATTAAAAG
>JABDLW010000397.1 GCA_013001805.1 Saprospiraceae bacterium
TGCCGATACCTTGGCTCCGGGCAGTTCATTTAGATGGCAGAGAGAGAACTGGCGTTGGCACCGGCCAATTGATCCTGCTCTTAGCGGTTTTGAGCGGGAATGGCAAATTCTCAATCAGGATATGATCATCGAAAGGATCACGCAAAAGACCGCTGGTTTTGGCATGATGCGACGATTTGCTAAAATGGATGAACAATGGATGCTCATTTATTACTCGGCTATGAATCCCGTGAAATCAAGCTAGTGAAGCATTTCCTATTTAATTGATATTATGGGCGAGATTATTTGCCAGATCAATCCCAGATGCTGACCGAAGCGTCATTAGAATCAAAACCGCACATAACCGTAGCTATGTCAGGCTTTTGATAGAGATTAATAATTAATCGGTTTGTCTACTAATACTCTTCGCCTGACTGACTTAGAAAGGTCAGGCAGATACCAGCAACCATGAGAGCAAGCGCCCCATAAAAGGGATTATCGTTTCCTCCCAATCTGATCATGTCAAGAAGATCAAGAATGGCAATTATGGCACCAAAGATAAACAAGATTAACCCTATCCCGCGAAGAATGCTCATTGACATAGAGGTTGGATTAGGGTTGATTTACAGCAAATTCTTATAAAGGCAACGCAGGGGGGGAATGTGAGACATAATCTCACCCGATTACCAATGTTAATCGCCAGGCACAATTTTCTGATGGAATGGTTAGTTGCAATGGTAAATATAACAAAAAATCATCATATTGCTGCTTTACACAGGAGGATGTGTAAAGGAAGACAAGTCTCAATAGGTGCGGAAATTATGCCCGATCACCGGAAATAAGGCAGGTCTGAACGTACTCCTGAATTCCTTCCTCCAATTCAGTAAAAGGACGTTTGAAACCCGCTTCCCGAAGCTTTGTCATTTTGGCTTGGGTAAAATACTGATAGTTGTTCCGGATGTCCATTGGGGTATCGATAAACTCAATTTGGGGTTCCCTCCCCATTGCCGCAAAAGTGGCGGTAACCAAATCGAGGAAAGTGCGGGCCTTGCCTGTCCCGGTATTATACAACCCCGAAACTGGTCTTTTTAACATGCAAAAGATGCAGACATCAACAACATCATTCACGTAGATAAAATCACGACTTTGGTGTCCATCATCGATGTCTTTTTTATGTGAGCGGAATAGCTCCATACAGCCCGTTGTTTGAATCTGGTGCGCAGCGTGTAAAACCACGCTTGCCATTCTTCCTTTGTGATATTCGTTGGGCCCATATACGTTAAAAAACTTTAATCCCTGCCAGTATGGAGGTGTCTTCTCCTGCTTTAAGGCCCATTGATCAAAATCATTTTTTGAGATCCCATATGGATTTAGCGGCTTCAGATGCTGCACTATATCGTGATCATCATCATATCCCAATGAACCGTCCCCATAGGTGGCAGCACTGGACGCATAGGTTAGAGGGATCTCATACCTGCTGGCAGCGCGCCAGACTCTTTTACTATAATCCAGATTTAAGTCATCAAAAATTGAAGTATCAAATTCAGTGGTATCCGTCCTCGCCCCCAAATGAAATATATGTCCCACCCGGCGATGATTTTTCTCCAGCCAGGCATGGAAATCATTGCGATGCACCAATCCAGCCAATCGCTTGTCTTCCAGGTTTGGAATCTTGTCTGAACGGCTAAAATCATCAACCGCCAAAATAGCTTCCAGGCCATCTTGATTTAATCTACCAAGTAAGCAGCTCCCAATAAATCCCGCAGCTCCCGTGACAACGATCATGAGGGGCTATTTTCCGCATACATTTCTACCGGCGGACACGTACAGATAAGTGTGCGATCACCATGGGCATTATCAACACGGCGAACGGAAGCCCAGAACTTACCTCGCTGTCTGAGATAATCGATCGGATAAGCTGCCTTTGATCTTGAATAGGGGTAATTCCAATCGTCACTTGAAAGCATCTCCAATGTATGAGGCGCATTAACCAATACATTATTATCTACGGGAAAGTCTCCTCGGGCCACCTCATCTATTTCGATCTTGATTTGAATCATCGCTTGGCAAAAGCGATCAAGTTCTTCTTTGTCTTCGCTTTCAGTAGGTTCAATCATCAAGGTACCGGCAACCGGGAACGAAAGTGTCGGTGCGTGAAATCCATAATCAATCAATCGTTTAGCGACGTCTTCAGCACTTATTCCCGCGGTTTTAAATGGGCGCAGGTCAAGTATAAATTCGTGTGCAGAATACCCGTTCTTTCCCATGTATAAAATGGCATAGTGGTTACTCAATCGCGATTGTAAATAATTGGCATTTAAGATGGCGATTTTAGTGGCTTCTGTAAGTCCGTAAGCACCAAGCATTTTTATGTATGCATAAGAAATAAGCAGAATACTGGCACTTCCATAGGGAGCGGACGACACCGAACGATGCGTACCTGAATTATGAGATTCAGCAAATACGTGCGTGGATAAAAAGGGAGCCAATTTTTCATTCACACATATCGGACCCATTCCGGGACCACCGCCACCATGTGGTATGGCAAAGGTTTTATGCAAATTCAGATGACATACATCTGCGCCAATCCGGGCCGGATTTGTCAATCCTACTTGAGCATTCATATTGGCGCCATCCATATACACTAGTCCACCGGCATCATGTACTAAGTCGCATAACTCTATAATAGACTCTTCAAAAACACCATGCGTTGAAGGGTATGTGACCATCAGAGCAGCCACTTCATTTTTATATTGTCCTATTTTGATCCTGAGGTCTTCCACATCAATATTTCCCATGTCATCACATGACACGATCACGACCTTCATTCCGGCGAGAACTGCACTAGCTGGATTGGTGCCGTGAGCAGAAGAGGGAATCAATGCCACATTGCGATGGGTGTCTACTTGGGATTCATGGTAAGCCCTTATCGCCATCAGGCCGGCAAACTCACCTTGTGCCCCCGAGTTTGGTTGGAAAGAGCAGGCAGTAAACCCGGTTATTTCGCAGAGGTAATCTGCCAGATCATTGATAATCTCCAAATATCCGGTGACCTGATCTGCCGGCACAAACGGATGAATATTAGCAAAGCTTTCCCATGACACCGGAATCAATTGCGTTGCTGCATTCAATTTCATAGTACACGACCCGAGTGGAATCATCGAGTGCGTTAGTGACAAGTCCTTATTTTCTAAATGTTTTAGATATCGCATCAGTTTGGTCTCCGTTTGATAAGACTGAAATACGGGATGCATTAGATAACTGGAAGTCCTTTCTGCCCATGAAGGAATGCTGTCCTTAACCGATGCCTGATATTCAACGCCAAAAACTTCACATAGATCACGAATATCAGCATCAGAGGTGGTTTGATCCAGAGAAATCTGTATAACCCCCTTTTCATACCAAAGATTTATTTTTCTGTCTAAGGCTTGTGATCGAATTGAGTCCAGAAGTTGTGGTTCAACCTCCAGGGCTAGTGTGTCGAATAAATCCTGGTACATTACGCGAAACCCACCTTTTTCTAAAGCAGCCTTTAGTGCCGTCGCTTTACTGGCAACTTCTTTGGCAATAGATCGCAATCCCTCCGGTCCATGATATACCGCATACATGGCCGACATGTTTGCAAGTAATGCCTGAGCCGTACAAATATTTGAGGTGGCTTTTTCCCTGCGGATGTGTTGTTCACGGGTTTGAAGAGCCATGCGGAGAGCTTGATTACCATCAATATCTACCGAAACGCCGATGATACGTCCTGGGATTTGCCGTTTAAATTTCTCATGAGTGGCGAAAAAGGCAGCGTGTGGTCCTCCGAATCCCATGGGCACTCCAAATCGCTGGCTATTTCCCACAGCCGCATCCGCACCCCATTCGCCAGGTGGTTTTAAAACGGTAAGTGCCAGCAGATCCGTTGCAACGATGACGTATCCCTCAGCTGAGTGTACTTTTTCAACTAAATCTTCATACCGCTCAACGGCGCCTTTGGCATTCGGATATTGAAGCAGCACCGCAAAAACTGATTCATCCATCTCAAAACTCTCCCAAGGTTCCTGCCTGACTACAATACCGATCGAAGCCGCTCGCGTCCTCAAAACTTCCACTGTTTGGGGAAAGACATTTGTATCCACCAGAATAGTATTTGCTGCATCGGTGACTCGTTTATTTCGTAAACCATAAAACATATTCATGGCCTCAGCAGCAGCAGTACCCTCATCCAGTAGAGAAGCATTGGCAATAGGCAGCGCAGTCAAATCGCTCACCATGGTTTGAAAATTCAAAAGCGATTCCAATCGTCCCTGAGCAATCTCTGCCTGGTAGGGGGTGTACTGTGTGTACCAACCCGGATTCTGGAAAAGATTACGCAGTATCGGTGTTGGCGTTATCGTTCCGTAGTATCCCATTCCGATGAATGACCTGAAAACTTTGTTTTTTGCCGCGGTTTGCGTTAGTCCCTGCAAGAATTCATATTCGGTTTGGGCCTCTGCAATGTCAAGTGGTCGATTTAGCCGAATTGAGGCTGGAATGGTTTTGTCAATAATTTGATCAAGAGATTCTTCTCCGATCTCTTTCAGCATGTCACTTCTTTGCTCCAAATCGGGGCCGAGGTGACGATCAATAAAACTTTTCAACGGCGATGATTTTAGACTTGATACCTCAGGTGAGGCAAAAAAATTCGTGCCGCAAATATAGGCAAATCACCCTAGTTATCACCGGTGTCGTTTATCTAAAACCACCTCCCAGGTAAAGAAATTTAACTGTAGGGATTTACCACAAATGAAGCGAACACATTAAAAATAATTTAGTCAGGAGGGTCTTGTAATAATGGCTTAAAAAATTCCTTAAACCCACAGCTTATCTAATCAGGTGAAAACTGCCTTTTTTTTCAAATACACGTTGGCTTTCCCGATGTTGCCCCCGGACAAAATAGATGTAAACACCTGATTCAGCTTCTCTGCCTTCGATAGTGCCATCCCATTTTAGGTCCACCAATGCTGGATCCTCATGCTCAAAAATAACCTGCCCCCAGCGGTTCGCAATTATCAACTGATTGATTGCAACATTCCCTGCATATACCTGAAAAAAATCGTTTACACCATCCTGATTGGGGGTAAAAGCATTGGGAACGAAAATAGGAGATTCGACATAGATTCGGGTATCATAGCTAGAAACGCAGCCCAAAGTATCAGTAATAGAAAGTTGGTAGTCTGTCGTAGTCTCCGGATTAAAGACAGGATCGAGACAATCGTTACAAGAAATTCCAATCTGTGGATGCCAGCTAAAAATTGAACCGGATAAAGATCCATCTAAAATTTTGGTCTCTACAAGCAAATCTTCACCGCGAATCACGCTATTTGCCGAATCGATTTCGACAAGAACACCCCCTACCGAAAAGTGAAATGTCGTATCAGTTGCACATCCCGCCGGATTTACCGCCATCAGTTGCAGGCTTTGAACACCGGGCTTATCCCACATTACCCTGATGGTATCCATGATGGTACTGTTAAACGTGTCGGCACCAAATATCCAGGTCAGTTCCTGTAATGGTTCAATCCCAATATAGGCCAATGTAACTTCGACCCCAGCACAGGTTGGTGATACGGACAGTTTAGGTTGTGCCCATTCAAAAACTTCCACATTCAGATAAGCCGTATCCAAACAGCTATTTCCAGCGTCTGATCCAATAACAGCATATGTCGTCGTAGTATCAGGATTTACTTCCACTCGATCAAGAGTAGACCCTTCCACTTCCGGATCCCCAAACCAATAATATGTATCACTGCCATTAGCTCTTAGCTCCAATGTTGACCCCAAACAGATTTTAGATGCATCTGCCAAAACTTTTAATGTTTTAAAGTCGGAAAAATATCCATATCGCGTGCCTGTTCTCTCACCGCCATTGATGGTTCCCAGATGGAAAACGCCTTTTGAGTTGGAGATCTGGTATGCCTCATTTGCTCGTGGTGGATCAGTCAAATTAATTCGAGCTGCGACATATTTACCTTCGGTCCCGGGCACAGAGTCAAAGAGGTTGGCCGTAATATTCTGACCTGGAGATATCGTAAATGCATCCTGATTGCCATTTTTGGTGATCAAAATCAATCCAAATCCTTCATCAGTTGATCGTGTAAAGCTAACCGAGCTTGAACCGGTACATTCTAATTTTGGCAGTAGAGCCAGGCCCAATTCACATCCAAAACCAGTAGCATGTACGACATATACCGGTGCCGTGGTTTTAATATGTGCTATGGATGATCGCAGTGTAAATCGTTGTGATTGACCCGCATTCAAGCTGGCTACTTCCGTTGAAGTTGTTGAGTTCGCTCCTTCAATATTAATTGTGGTATTGTCTTCGGTTGCCAACACAAAAATGTGGTCACCACCTTCTAAAAATCCCTTTACCACAATGTATTCAGTACCCAGCACGTCAACAGGTACAATTTGATCACCCGCAAGATCAAAGCATGGATTGAAGAGATTACTGTCGTGTTTTAAAGTAATAGCTATTTGTTGATCAGCCGTTACTTTGGAGCCGGTCAACTGTTGATTCTGAGCTGGTCCTGGTGCTTCCACTGAATAAGTCTCTCCATGTTGCAGGACAATCTCAAAAGGGACTCCCGCCTGGTGTCCTGCTACATTCACATTGGGAGTAATTAAGATGTGGGTATCGTCGGCCGTAGCAACAATATCAAATGCTGATGTGGCAGGTGGCGTCATCCCCTGGGCATTTGCCCAAAAATTTTGGGCTGGAATGAAAAAATCTTTGCCCAGGGCATTCCTTCCTTTCAGGGCAAATATATCCGGATTGAACATGTGGTTTACTTCGTAATAAACGGTAACCGGATGATCCGACTGGATAAACAACCCCTTGCTTTGAGGCCGAAAGGCTGGCTTGTTTTCCAGTAAATCCAGTCTGCTGGTGACATCTACCGACCGAGATTGCCCTGCCGGAATCGTCAAACTAATAGCGCTCCAAAGAGGGTTGGCAGGTTGGGATATTACTACTCGTGCATCCTGTTCAAAAGCGGTAAAGCGAAATACGACCGGGGCATCTCCATGACCTTCGGTAATATTGGGTGCTACAAACCAGAACTCGGTATCGATTTGACCAAAGAAGGTTGATACTGTGATTAAAAACAGTGAGGTGAAGATCATTTTAATTACAGAAGACCTTCTTTGATTCTCTCGCATATTTAAAGACAATTGACCTCGCGGTAATACTAAAAGTATACTCTTTAAACGGTAGTCTACCAACGTATGTAATGGTTTAACACAGATTTAAATGTGAGATATCTCAAAAACAAGATACTGATTCGGCGGTGAATGTTGTATGAATGCAAATCATTACGTTGATGGTCACAAACAATCACTTATCTTTGCGCTCTGTTGAATCTGCCACGGAAATTAATGAGCACCCAAGGCCTGCAAGCGATTACTCCCCGTTCTTTTTTTATACTCTTTTTGGTCCTTAGCATTCCAGTGTTTCTTGTCAATCTGGGTACCGTGCCCTTTATTGAAGACGAGGGAATTCGAGGTCTGGTAGCCTTGGAAATGATCCATTCGGGTAACTATATCTCACCAACTCTGTACGGTGAAGCCTACTTTAAAAAACCTCCCTTGTGGAATTGGATTTTGGTAGTAAGTTATAAGTTATTTGGAAGCGCCAATGAGCTTAGCACCAGAATTCCCACCGTGTTTTTCCTATTCCTGTTTACAATCAATATTTATGCCCTGACACGAAAGTATATCGGTGAGCAAAAAGCTGTCTTGAGTGCACTGATGTTTATCACCTGTGGTCGCATCCTTTTTTGGGATTCAATGCTGGGATTGATTGATATCATGTTTAGCTGGATGATCTTTTTACTATTTTTTTGGATTTTTCATTTCCATAAGAAAAGAAAATGGCTTTTACTTTATACGGGAGTCTATGCGCTGGCTGCTATTGCTTTTATGCTGAAAGCGCTGCCCTCACTTGTTTTCCTGGTGTTAAGTCTGTTGACAGCAATTGTATATTTCAAATCATGGAAAAGACTATTATCCTGGCAACATCTTATGGGCATAATCACCTTTTGCATATTAGTTGGATTCTATTTCTGGTTGTACGCAAGAGAGGGTCCAATCACGGAGTTACTGTCAGTCTTTGTAAGTGAATCCACACAAAGGACCGCAATCAAGTACGGTTATTGGGCAGCTATTTTGCAAGTTGGGAGATTTCCCTTCGAGATGATTTACCATTTTCTCCCCTGGTCTTTAATGATCGTCCTTGTGTTCCAAACCAAATTAATAGCCAAAATATCACAAGAGTCACTGGTAGCGTTTGCTGCGATTACTTTCTTTGTCAACATCCTTATATACTGGAGTTCACCCGAGGTCTACCCAAGATATCTCTTCATGTTTGCACCTCTTCTTTTCATTGTTTTTTTGCACTTGTACGGGCAGAATGGATCGACTTCGGTTAAGATCGTTGACTTTGCCCTCTGCCTGGTTGCCACCGTCGTCTTTCTGGGATCTTTTTATGTATTTTTTAACGAAGATACCCGGCAACTTCCCGGACTGGGCTGGAAATGGTTTATTTCTGCTTTACCCATGGGAGGATCCTTAATTCATATGGTCAGATTTAGAAGACAACGGTTATATAGCCTTTGCATATTTCTCATAGCTGCGAGGTTGGGCTTTTCTCTGATAGTACTACCGGTGCGGGGTGAGAATGATCTCGTGGCTCAGACCAGGCGTGATGCCTACCGCATTGCGTCAAGAGTCGGAGAAGAACCACTCAGGATTTTGCAACATGATACTATGCGTTATGAAGCCGGATTCTATTTGACATCTAGCCTGGGAAAAGTTATTTCAGTTACGCAAGATTCCACTGACAAGGCATACTTACTAGTGAATCTGGACAAATACACTACCTTGCAGACCCAATTTAAGAAAATCGATTCGATGCGAGTGAAACGGGAAGAGCAATATGTTTACTTGGTTAAAGCTTTGGCAGATTAAGGTATGAGCGAGATCGAGATTTCGGTAGTAGTTTGCGTTTACAACGAACAAGACAACGTCAAACCTCTAATAGATTCAGTAAGAGAAGCATTGAAAGGTTTTTCTTACGAGTTGATTTATGTAGACGATGGTTCTACGGATAATACCCTGAAGCACCTGCAAGAAAGCTCCTTTCATAATCTAAAAATCATTGAACTTAGAAAAAACTACGGGCAAAGTCTGGCTTTGATGGCTGGCATCGATGCAGCGGCTGGAGAGTATATAGTGACTATGGATGGCGATCTTCAAAATGATCCATTCGACATCCCTCATATGTTAAAGCAGAGCAAAGAAGGAAATTGGGATTTGGTTGCTGGTATTCGTAAAAATCGTAAAGACGGTATGCTGTTGCGAAAATTACCAAGCAAAATTGCCAATTATATTATCCGTCGCAGTTCGGGAGTGGCAATAAAAGACTATGGCTGCACCCTCAAACTATTTAAAAAAGAAATAGCCAAAGACCTGGGGTTATATGGTGAGCTCCACCGTTTCATACCAGTTCTGGCCAATCTGGAGGGGGCTACCATTAGCCAAATGGAAGTGAAACATCACGCTCGAACGCACGGTGAGTCAAAATACGGTATGGGAAGAACGATAAAGGTGATGAGTGATTTAGTGCTCATGCTCTTCTTTAAGAAGTACCTGCAAAGACCCATGCATCTCTTTGGCAATTTTGGCGTCATTATTTTTGTGATTGGAGTTGCTATTAATCTATATATGCTCTTTCTCAAGTTTCAGGGTCAGGATATCTGGGGGAAACCTTTGATGCTGGTGGGGATTTTGTTTGTTCTTACAGGCATTCAATTGATTACTTTTGGCATTTTTGTCGAACTGCAAATGCGCACCTATTATGAATCGCAAAACAAGAAACCTTATCAAATAAGAAATATTTTTGAGCCGACTCAATCAGCCCAATCCATAAAGAAACCTTTGCACTGACATAATCGTTTCTTTTTAAATAAATTCGGAAATCTTCCTAGCAATGACTATATCGCAAAAATCTTTGTTGATTTTTTTACTTTTCTTGATCACTTCGGTTTCCTGTCTCAGTCAATCTTTTGAGGAGGCAACCTGGCAACAGAAAGATAGCATGATTGCTACACTCTACCAGGGAGGCGCAATTAATGTGATCGGTGGATTAATTGGGGAAGCATATAAGGCTGAAAAAGAAGCGGAGCAACCGGATAAAGAAGCACTGGCAGCGTTTAGCTTGTGGCAAGGTATTAGGTACTTCACAGAACAAAATATCATTGAGGCCGAACCCTTCTTCGAAGAAGCCCTTACACATTTTAGCGAGCTGCCAAATGCAGATCCCACCCGACACCGGGATGCGTTATTAAATATGGCAGATCTACAAGTGCAAAAGGGCGAAGTCTCTAAATCAATCGAAATGCTTGACGGGGCATTGAAAATGATGGAGCAGGATGTTTCAGCTCATCCTGGCATTTACCTGGCAACCTTGCTTCAAGCTGTGGATGTGAGTATTCAAGCCGGTGAAAATGACAAAGCACTGGTATTTTCACGGAAGGCTTTAAGCCATGCACAGGAGAATTATGGCAATCAATCGGATGAATATTTACAAGCACTGCAAAGCGTAGGAAAAACCTATTTGGCCCAAGGAGAAACCAAAAGGGCATCTAATTTAATTTTGCAAGCGTATGAATTGGCAAAAAATTACCTGCCCACTGATCACCCCAATCGCATATATTATGGCAACAATGCCGTGACTGTCTTAAGAAGATTAGGTAGATACAATAGTGCCGAAAAAACGTATAAGGAGATGTTGCAATTCTTCGAAGAAAATGCATCTTTTAAAAATGATAATCTTTATCCTGCATTACTCGATGATATTGGTCTTTTTTATGAAGAACAAGGAGATCTTGCAAATGCTTATGACTACTATGATCGCGCCAATGTGCTATTTGCACTACGTTTGGAGAGAAATGACCCCACTTATATAAAGTCTCAAATTAATGTGGGTAATGCCCTACGTAAACAAAATAAATTTACCGAAGCAGAAAGCTACTACTTGGATGCATTACAAAATATTAGAAGTGTCTATAATGAAAATAGCTGGTCAGAGGCAATTTTGCGTGATAATCTAGCCGACATCTACTTTGAAACAGAGCAATACCAGAAATCGCTGGAGCAGAGAGAAATATTTAGGTCTATCGCAGAACTGGTTTGGGGCCCAAATCATGAGGAATTTGCCCTTGCTTTATTTAATGTTGGCAAAACACATGCAAAACTTGGCAACAAAGGGGAAGCAAGAGAGTATCAGGAAACTGCCAACACCAAAATAAGGCAACTTTATGGAGATTTTAACTCCCGAGCTTATGATGTCTCTAAATCACTTGCCGAGCTTTACCAGGAAGAAGATCCCGGGCTAGCTCTCACATATTACAACCAGGCAGTCGAATTTATTCTAAAGTATTGCCGTACAATTCTACCACTTTATCCCAGAGCTGACCGCGCTGTGATTATGCAGGACTTCGATCAGCTGCTCGCACGATTTAGTGCATTTATTTTAAGTCAGCAAGATCAATCAGAAACCGCCGTATTGTCACTGCAAAATGCATTTCTAAATTATAAACAAGCAATCCAAATGCCTGACCTGGCAGCCTTGGCTACCGAATTTGTCGTTCCTAAAACAGAGCTGCGAAAACAATATGGCCAATGGCAAACCATCAGACAGCAAATCATCGATGCGCAGGCACTGACAATTGCACAAAGGAAAGAACGTGAACTGGATATTGATCTACTCTCCACGCAAATTTATAATATTCAAGAAAAAATGCTACCTGCGTTCAGTTCAGAAATATGCAGGTCGTTGACGCAATTTAAAAGTATGAATGAAATTAAAATCTCCCTCGATGCTGAAGACATTGTTATTGATTTTAATGAAATACTATTTTATGACGCGGAAAATAATAGTTACTCCAATAATGGCACGTACCTGGCATTCGTGACTGCCAGCAGACTCGGTCAAACCAAAATGGTGAGGTTGCAATTAAATAAAAATGTGCGGGGCACAAGTCAACTGGAAAATCAATCGAGTTACGTCTCGCAAATCTGGCAACCTCTTTCTTCGCTCTTACCGGACAAAGGCAGAATCATTTTTTCACCGGATGGCTTTATGCATAAGATTTCGTTTTATATGCTGCCGTCTCCAAATGGGAAAATGCTTGTAGATCAATACGACATACTTATTGTTCCTAATTTAAAATCCATACCTTCTGGCAATACCTCAACTTCGTTGTCAAACGCACTACTGATGGGAGCCACTGACTACTATGAAAACAATACTGATTCGAGTGCGCTTCAGCCATCCTACCTACTAAAAATAAATCCTGGAGAAATTGCCACAATGGAAGTCAGATCATCCCAGCAATTTACCCAAACAATTAACTCTCCACTGGAGATAAATACATTATCGACACAACTTGAAAAAAAGAAAAAATCAGTCGAAATGCTCATTGGTAAGGACGTCTCTAAAAACAACCTGCATCAAATGCTTCAGGCAAAAAGTTACCAGTTGGTTCATCTGACAACACCAGCCTTCATCCTTAATAACTTAGATAGTACTCGTACAGTTCTACCATCGACACAATCAAATCACACCGGCCTCGCCATGGCAGGGGCTCATTCATCCTGGACAAATGACACACTCAGCACCGATGTAGTAGATGACGGTCTTCTGACGGCAAGTGAAATTCAAAGTTTAGCCCTGAGCCAGACCGATTTAATTGTCTGTCCTGCCATAGCGGGCAACCTCTCAGCCGACGGAGAAGGATTATCTATTTTGAAACACGCATTTTTGCAGGCTGGAGCAAAAAATATCATAATTACTCTTTGGCCAATATCCGAAAAGGATCGACTATCATTTCTCCAGTTGTTTTATAAAAATCTACTTAAGCTATCTGATATAGAACAAGCCTTCAGAAGAACCCAACTTAAACTGAAAAAGAAATACGATGTGAGATATTGGGCCGGTTATCAATTAATATCGTGATAAAATTCTCTGCCCAAACGGGGGCTATTTCGAATCGTTAAAAAATATTCAAGCATTTTACGTCGAGGGCATCATAATTAAGGCCGGAGATTAGCGTGTTCAATTACTCTAAAGTGTTTTTTCCAGAAATTCTGTGTCAAGCGACTCAGGTGCGATCGCTTGGCTCCACCCCAACCGTGCCTTTCACCAGGATACATCATCATTTCAAAGTCTTTGCCAAGGTCTTGTAACCTACTTACCAATTGCATGGTATTTTGCATGTGCACATTGTCATCCATCATACCGTGAATAATAAGTAATTTTCCCTTCAGTTTGTATGCTTGCTCAATGGCTGATCCCATTTGATATCCTTCCGGATTTTCCTTTGGCAGATCCATATATCGCTCGGTGTATACATTATCATATAAACGCCAATCCGTAACTGGATAAAGAGAAACACCATGGGTGAAAAAATCCGCACCATTTGTCAGAGCCATGCAGGTTACATAACCTCCATAACTGCTTCCGGTAATCCCAATCTGGGTAGAATCGATAAACGGTAATGTGCGCAACCATTTTACGGCTGAGATCAAATCATCGATCTCCCATTTCCCCAGAGATCTATGCATGTAATCCATTCCCTTTTTTCCGAATTTTCCGCTTCCCCGGTTGTCCATTGTTATGCTGATAATATCATGGTTAGCATAAAAGTCAGCAGAGAAATTTTGGTAAAAGTTTAACACCCTTCCTGCATCAGGTCCCCCATATACGGTAAAGACAACCGGATATTTGTGTCGTGGGTCAAATCCTTTGGGTAACACCCAAAATCCGGGTAATGTAAATCCGTCTTCGGTTTTAATTGATAGTGATTCGACGGTCACCCCAGCCAGCTTATTTATGTCTTCTTCCACTGCATCAAAAATGAAAATAGGTTTTCCTTTGCCGTCTAAAATCTGACTGGTCTCGACTTTGTTTAAAGTTGAATACAGATCGTGGAAATAAGACTTATTTGGAGACGGTTTGACCTGATGCCAACCCGGCTCGGAAGTGATTTGGCGCAGGTTCTGTCCATTAATTCCCACGCTAAAAAAATGTCTGTCTGTCGCTATAGGGCCGGTTGCATAAAAATAGATCTGCTGATGGCCCAAGTCGATTTCCGAGATTTCCAACACACCCCAGGGCACCGGAGTAAGATGTGTCAGGGCACCTTCAAGATCCATGCTGTACAAATTATACCATCCGCTGCGGTTACTGCGAAAAACAAAACTATTTTGATTCAGAAAAGTTATTTCTTCGATAAAATCCACCCAGGTGTTTTGGGTTTCTTTATAAATTATTTTTCTCGTACCAGTATTAGGATCTGCACACACGATATGCAGGGTATCCTGACTACGGTTCAATTCCTGAAATAACAAATGTTTGCTATCGGGTGTCCAGAAAGGAAAGGCAGAATATTGGTCTTTAAGACTATCTTCTTCGATCCGGGTGAGACTCCCGGTCTCGACATCGACAATGATAAATTGAACATTGGGATTGGTATCTCCGGCTTTGGGATAGTACATGAGTTCCATATCACCGTGTTGTCCTGAAGATCTAAGTAATCTGAATTCGGGTACCGCAGCATCATCAAACCGTAGAAAAGCCAATTTTCGACTATCCGGACTCCACCAAAACGCAGCATGGTTGGAAGATCTACCTAAGATTTCTTCGTAATAAACCCATGATGCCCAACCATTGTATACCGTTTCTGAACCATCATAGGTTAGTCTCCTCTCGATGTTTTTCTTGATGTCATATACATATAAGTCGTGATCTTTCGTGTACGCGATGGTCTTCTTATCAAAGGCTAATCTTGCATTTTTTTCCTCGCTTGAATCCTGCGTCAACTGCTGTTCGGATCCATCTGGCATCACCAAATAAAGATCCTGCTTTTGGTACTGTATCATGGATCCATTTCCCAGATGCAAAGGATGACTGAAATATGGTTTTTCCATTCGCGCATCTTTCCAAACTGATCGCTGTCCACCCGGTAAGGAAACCCGTACAAATAGCTCCCTGGTACCCTCCACTTGTGACATTAGAAAGTGATCATCATCCAACCATCCCTCAAATCTCTCTTGTGCCAACATTAAATGAAATTGCAAGAGGAATGCGAAAACTGCTAAAAACTTAATCAAACTTGGCATAGTTGCTGGGAGGACTGACCTGATACGCAAGATAAAAAGATTCAGAAGCAGACTTTGAATGAATCATATTTTAAACTGGCAGAGATTATTCTGTAGATTATCATCGTCTTACTATGTTGCCAGAAACCCTCCATCGATATTGAAGCAGGAACCCGTTACCCAGGCACTTTGTTCGCTTAGTAAAAATTGAGTCATGTTCGAAATGTCAGTGGTAGTTCCCAATCGTTTTAGAGGCAGTTTTGCCGCGGTATCTTCTAAGATCCTCTGGGGATTGGGGAAGGCTCGTACAGAGTCTTCAAGTAAAGGTGTCTTTACCTGAGCCGGACAAACCAGGTTGATACGAATGTCAGGTCCATAATCAAGTGCGATTTGTCTGACCAGTGCTATCAACGCACCTTTTGAAGCACTATAGGCCGGATGATTTGGGAAGGCATGAAAGGCGGCCACAGATCCCATTAATACAATGCTGCCTCCCTTCGACATATTGGGCAAGGCCTCTTTCAGAAGATAGAATACGGAATGAACGTTGGTCGCAAAAGTCTCCTTCCAGGTCTGCTCGGCAACTTCAGTGATTTTACCAATCCCCAGCGCACCGGCACAGGTAACGATATGATCGATCTTGCCGAATTGATCAGTAGCTGCCTTGACCAGAGACCTGTTAATTTCAGGATCACTCACATCTCCATTCTTAAAAGTAAGCGTATCCCCTCCTTCTTGCTCAAGCAGCGCTCCTGCCTCAAAGTTACGACCATTGGCGATCACATTTGCACCTTGCCTGGCCAGATCCAAAGCTATCTGTTTCCCCATCCCGCTGGTTGCGCCAGTTATAATTGCACATTTGTCCTGAAAAGAACTCCTTTCTAAAGTGTACATAAATGCGTAGTTTAAACTTCGTTTAAATAATCATTGATTTACGGTGCATGAAACTAACAAGACTATTTGATATCCTCGATCATCAACAACACCATTATCCTCAACAAGAGGCTTTATGTGATTTATTCGAAGGCGAACTCAGGTCGCTGTCCACAGAGCAAATCAGGCACCAAACCAATCAGATTGCTCATGGACTTCTCGAAATTGGATTACAGCCGGGAGACCGGGTCGGCTTGGTGATGTACCGAAATCGTATCGAATTTACTCTTTTGGATTTGGGAATTCAAAAAGCGGGCCTCGTTAGTGTACCTCTTTATCCTACCATAAGTTCAGGAGAATATGAATATATTCTTAAGGATTCAGGATGCAAAGTGCTATTCTACGGGGGAGGCGATTTGGCTACAAAGTTATCTGCCGCAAAAACCCAGGTGCCTTCCCTAAAGCATTTATTTACGTTGGATGTTTCATCAAGCAACGATCATTGGGAAACCATTTGGCAAGATGCTGCTGATACACCTTTGGGCACTGAGATCGATGGTGAAAGTCTTGTCACCATTATTTATACTTCAGGCACCACCGGCCATCCCAAAGGTGTCATGCTTTCTCACCGGAATATTCTGGAAAATGCTCTGGCGGCAGCAAAACTGATTCCTATAGAAGCTGGTGATGTTGTAATGAGTTTTTTACCACTGTGTCACATCTTTGAGCGAACAACTTCTTTCTGTTATCTCTATTGCGGAGTATCAATTGTGTTTACTCCGCTAGATAATTTGGGCGGTGAAGATGGAGATCTGCGAAGAGTGAAACCACACTTCATGACTTGCGTACCCAGATTACTGGAAAAAGTCTATGAAAAAATATATCAAAAGGGACTGGAGTTGAGCGGGATCAAAAACAAATTATTTTTCTGGGCTCTAGACCTGACTAATGATTACCATTATGATAAGATATATACTGGCAAGGCTAAAATAAAACATATAATCGCCGATAGACTGATCTATAGTAAATGGCGTGAAGCTCTCGGTGGTAATTTGGTTGGAATTATTACCGGGTCCGCACCCTGCCCGGAAAGGATTGCACAAGTCTTTTCGGCAGCCGGCATCCCCATTCGCGAAGGCTATGGTCTTACAGAGTCAAGTCCTGGTATTACTATCAACGGATATAATGAAGGCCAGGCAATGCTGGGAACAGTAGGCCCTGTTCTTGATAAAGTGGAAATCATGATCGATAAAGATGGTGCCTATCAAGATGACGAAGGCGAAATATTGGCAGCGGGGCCTAATATAATGATAGGATACTACAACAAACCCGAGGAAACAGCAAAAGTCATTCAGATGATTGATGGGAAAAGGTGGTTACGCACAGGCGATATTGGTAAGATTATTAAAAATGATAGTGGGACAGAATTTCTAAAGATTACCGACCGGAAAAAAGAACTGCTAAAAACATCCGGTGGAAAATATATAGCCCCTGCTCCGATGGAAAATAAATTAAAAGAAAACATTCTAGTGGAGCAAGCAATGGTAGTCGGTGATCGGAGAAAGTTTGTTTCCGCGCTAATAGTGCCAGCTGAAGAACCATTAAAAAACTACTGCCTCAAAAGTGGCATGACCTGGACTGAGCTAGCGGTTATGATAAAAAACCAACAGGTTATTAGTATCTATAACAACATAATTGATGAACTTAATAAAGATCTGGCTCGTTACGCCCAAGTGAAGAAGTGTTGTCTTATTCCTCATGTTTGGGTGCCAATTCGTGAAGATGGCTCTGAAGGTGAATTAACACCAACTTTGAAACTGAAGAGAAGAATAATTTTAGAAAAGTATGATCACGAAATTAATGCCTTATATCTTGAGGGTACCTCTATCAACCCCATTCATGGTAAGAACAATTTTCTTTGAAAAAAAGGACATCGAATTGCTCGGGATGGGTACGCTGCCTGCAATTCTAATTTCCTTTTAATTTCCTAACCAGTCGAAAACTTTCTTCAAGGTTTTTTTCGTCCACAACCAGGGTAATTTCATTAGTAGTGGAAATGACTTCGATTACGTTGATGTTTTGCCAGGCCAACTCTTTAAAAATGAAATAATAAATTCCTGAAATTTCAGTGTTGTCTTGAGGCAACATGATCGTCAAGGCAGCTAAATCTGATTTGTGATTCAGTAGCTGTTCGCCGGAGAAAAGTTTTGCTATCTGGTTATGCAATTTATTACTGCACACGATTGTCGACTCGTTTAAGCCCTGCGAAAAGGAATAGTACAATCCGGGTTGTTTAGCTACCTCCTTGAATATTTTTGGCTGATAACTGATTAACGATGATGAGTTTTTATAGGTATAGTTTTGTATATCATAACGGACGGTAAATTGTCCAAGCCTGGCAAGAAAATTCTTGATACCTGCGCTGACCTGGTAATAGTAACTTGGCGACAAGCGTTTTAAAGCCATGACAATAGCTCCCGGTTTTACCTGCGCTTGACATTGAGCTTCGATAGCGGGCTGCATCTTTCTGGCTAGTCCCAGGTAATTGATTATTCCATCACACAAACCCTCTTCAATAAAAGGATGTGAATCGACATAGCGACGCACTTCTTCAGCTATATTCATGTTAATTATTTCACATAAAGTTAAAAAAATGTGGAAACATCAATTTGAGTAGCTAAAAAAATCAAAAGGAGTATATTTTTGTCGCCCGAAAGTTTAAACAGTAAAATGCAAGTATTAAAATTTGGTGGAACCTCTGTCGGCTCTGCCCATCGGATGAAGGAGGTATTCCAGATCGTTGTTTCCGATCCAATACCAAAAATTGTCGTATTATCTGCTGTATCCGGCACTACAAATCAACTTCTCCTTTATGCCCAGAGGCTGGGAGCCGGGAATCAAATTGAAGCCATTAAAGAGCTGAAGAATCTACAGTCGGAATATCATGCTCTCATCACCGGGCTTTACACAAGCGAGGAGATTTCCGCCAGTGGACATGCTTTCATTGATGATTGCTTCAAGTACTTAATGGACTTTGCTGAAGCGGAGTATAAGTTGTCTTCTGAAAAATCAATTGTGGCTCAAGGTGAATTAATTTCAACTCAGCTATTTACCTGGTTTATGCACGAGCAGGGTCATGAAGCTGTACTCTTGCCAGCATTAGATTTCATGCGCATTGATAAGTCGTCAGAACCCGATGAATATTTCATTAAATCCATGCTTGAGAAGGAGCTTCAACTCACAAAATCGAGTCTCACTTATGTGACCCAGGGATACATTTGCCGCAATGCATATGGTGAAATAGACAATTTAAAGAGAGGAGGCAGCGACTATACTGCTACGTTACTGGGACAAGCTATTCAAGCATCAGAGATACAAATCTGGACGGACATAGATGGCATGCACAATAACGATCCAAGGATTGTTTCAAATACCTATCCGGTTAAACATCTCTCATATGATGAAGCTGCCGAATTGGCTTATTTTGGGGCCAAAATCTTGCACCCATCATGTGTGCTTCCGGCTCAGAAGGGGAATATTCCCATACGCCTTAAAAATACCTTATTGCCTGCGGCAGAAGGCACCTTGATTTCCGCAAGGAAAGCATCGGGGGAAATCACAGCAGTTGCAGCAAAAGATGGAATCACAGCCATCAAAATTAAATCCGGCAGGATGCTAATGGCTTACGGTTTTCTTAAAAAGATCTTTGAAATCTTTGAGCGGTATCAAACACCGGTTGACATGGTGACAACATCAGAAGTAGCCGTATCTCTCACCATTGACAATACAAGTCAGCTGTCCAAGATCTTACTGGATCTCAGGGAATTTGGTCAGGTTGAAGTCGATGAAAACTTATCTATCATTTGTTTGGTTGGTAACTTCACTAGCGACCAACGTGGCTATGCAAAGAAGATCTTCACCGCATTCGAAGAAGTACCGATTCGAATGATTTCATACGGTGGGAGCAAGTACAACGTCTCCGTTTTGGTTCAAAGTGAATTTAAAAAGACAGCCTTACAGGCGATCAATCGCACACTCTTTAATCTGACCTAGATTAACCCTATAAGTGAATAAACGGTTTTTCAGCCTGTATATGCTACGGCAGTTTGTTGGGATACTCCCATACCTTCCACCTCTAGCTCCATAACGTCTCCTGGCTTTAAAAACCGTGGAGGCTTTAGCCCCAGACCAACACCGGAGGGAGTGCCCGTAGAAATCACATCACCTGGCATCAGCGACATATATTGACTTAAGTAAGAAATCACATATTGAATATTAAAAACAAAATCAGCCGTGGTACTGTCCTGCAACTTTTCGCCATTTAGAGTAAGCCATAATCGCAGGTTATTTGGGTCAGCAATTTCATCGCTGGTCACTAACCAGGGCCCGAGAGGAGCAAAAGTATCAGCACTTTTACCCTTGATCCATTGACCACCATGTTCTAACTGAAAGGCGCGCTCACTCACGTCGTTATGGGTCATATATCCCGCCACATAATCCAAAGCTGAGGATTCGGAGACATAGTTGGCTCTCTTACCAATAACCACAGCGAGTTCCACCTCCCAATCTGTCTTTAATGATCCTTTCGGTATGATCACATTGTCAAAGGGGCCGCAAATAGCTGATGTGGCTTTACCGAAAAGGACCGGAGACGTGGGAATGTCCATGCCGCTCTCTCGGGCGTGGGCCGCATAGTTGAGACCAATGCATAGCAGTTTGCCGCATTGATTTAGGGGCGCACCGTGGCGCACAGATTCATCCACAGGTGGGCATGATTCTTCATTTTTTTCTAACCATGATTTTAGCCTGCGAATGCCTTCGCTACCAAAAAAAGCCGGAGTATAATCCTCTCCAAAAGCGGAAACATCTATGCGTTTACCAGCCTTGTTAATAACACCAGGTTTTTCGTGACCCATTTCTCCAAAACGTACTAATTTCATTTGATTTATTTTGTCTTTAGTTTAGTAAATCCGCCATCAATTTCGTGATTACTTCCAGTGACATATGCCGCCTCGTCTGAACATAAGTAGAGCGCAAGATCGGCGATCTCCACCGGTTTTGCCATTCTGCCGATTGGGTGGTCCATTGAAAGTTTTTCGAACATTTCTGCCTCTTTTCCTGGATAATTCCGTGCTATAAATCCGTCAACAAAAGGCGTATGTACCCGGCCAGGGGAAATGGCGTTGCACCGAATCCCTGAATCAATGTAATCAATAGCTACGGAATAAGTCATGCTCAGTAAAGCACCCTTACTCGTCATATAGGCAAACCGATCAGGTATCGCAACTGATGCCACTGTTGAGGCAATATTGACGATGGATCCACCCCCATCTTCGATCATATAGGGTAAGCATGCATGCAAAGTGTGATAAGCGCCGTGCACATTAACCCGCATAACCTTTTCAAAATCTTCCCTGGCTGTACCCGATGCACTACCAACATGAGCTATACCTGCATTATTAATTAGAATGTTTATGGGTCCGGCTTCATGAATTTGTGAAAAAAGTGCGGCAACGGCACTTTGATCGGTTATGTCACATCGTTGAAATATGGCCCTCCGTTCGTCCACATTTAAAAATCCGGACAGCTCGTTCCCCTTGCTTGCTTCTAAATCTACGATGTGCACCAAAGCACCAGCTTCAGCAAAGACTTCACAGATCGCACGACCGATTCCACTGGCTCCTCCCGTAATCACGGCAGTCTTCCCCCTTAATGAAAACTTCCCCACAGGTAATAAAATATGTGCTTGCTAAGGTAGCCTAAAAGTAATTAATCAAGATCAATTTAGCATGCCTTTCCACTTCCATCAAGGCCTGGGATGATGCCGCAAGATCTGATTCTTGCCTGTCTAAATCCCGTGGCGGCTAACATCAAACTTTTGTTTTATCTCTGACTCTTACACCGCCGCTCTGCTTTTTTCCATGGTATCTATTTATTTATTCGCAGATTTGCAATAACTATTCTTACGAGCCTTCATGGAAGAAAATGCAAAAAGAACGGAAATCAGTCAATTGGGAGAATTTGGTTTAATAGATCATTTAGCAAAGTCTTTCACTTTAAACAATGAGAGTTCAATACTTGGAATTGGCGACGATGCCGCTATTATCAGTAATGGTTCCTTTGAAACAGTGGTTACCACCGACCTTCTCTTAGAAGGTATTCATTTTGATTTGATGTACCACCCACTTAAACATTTAGGTTACAAAGCTGTCGTGGTCAATCTTTCCGACGTTTGCGCAATGAATGCAACCCCCAAACAAATAACAGTTTCATTGGGCCTTTCGAATCGATTTTCACTTGAGGCCGTTGACGAACTGTATGCCGGGATCCATGCCGCCTGCAAATTCTACGGCGTAGATCTGGTTGGGGGTGATACTGCTTCATCGCGGCAAGGACTGGTGATTTCAGTAACCGCCATAGGCCAGGTGGAGGAAAGTAAAAAAACGTTGCGTTCTACCGCAAAAAAAGGTGACATCCTTTGTGTCTCAGGCGATCTTGGCGCTGCCTACCTGGGTTTGCAATTACTGGAACGCGAAAAACAAGTATATCTCTCGGAACCAGATATGAAACCTGATTTGGAAGATCAACAATATGTTGTGGGCCGGCAGCTCAAACCCGAGGCCAGACTGGACATGATCGAGCAACTAGCCAAGGCCGCAGTTATTCCAACTTCCATGATTGACGTGTCTGATGGACTTTCTTCCGACCTCATGCATATTTGTAAGCAATCAGGTCTGGGAGCAATTGTCGAGGAGACTGGAGTTCCCATTCACCCTGAAGCACAATTGCTGGCAATTAAGTTTAATCTCGATCCTATCACTTGTGCACTTAGTGGGGGAGAAGACTACGAGCTGCTGTTTACCATAGATGCAGGGGACCTGCCTAAAGTTCGTTTAATGTCCGATGTATATATGCTGGGAGAAATGGTTGATGCAAGTGATGGGATCAAACTTCATACAAAAGGAGGCAACATCCACAATATTACTGCCCAGGGTTGGGATCA
>JABDLW010000893.1 GCA_013001805.1 Saprospiraceae bacterium
TTTCTTACTATTTTAGCCAAATTGGTACTTGAGTTTCCTGTACTTTGAGGTGCAGTTACAGGCTCTACTGTGGCCGTACCACCGTTAAAGTTGATGAAATCGGAAGTTACCGGAGAGGTTTCAAAATCGAAGGGTAATCCAATCTCCTCCGGCGGTGTGCACTCGGAGCCACTATAGGTAAAAGTTATTCGGCCAATATTAAATTCGCCATTGGTGATCTTTAATCGCAATACATGTATCCCCGCAGTCAGATCAATGGTGCTGAGCCTGGTGTTCCAATTCGTCCAGTCACCGGTATATGTTAAAGGAATTTGCGGACTCACTTGCATGCCATCGACCTCAAAATGAAAAGGTCCTCCTCCACCGGTATTCCCGGAAGCATATCGCATACTCAAATCATAACAGCCTGTTGTTTGCACATCAACTGTATACTCCAGCCACTCGCCTGCTGTGATCCAGCCTACAGTAGCTCCTTCTGAGGCTTCGGAAACCGCATCTACATATTCAGCCGGACGGAAACCACCCTGGTTGTCAATTGAAGAATCGAAATAGGAAATGTTTTGTCCGTTACCACCTTCATAAATATCATAAAGCCCTGCCTCTATAGTGCCCGGAATGGGATTCGGTGTACCCGTATACGGCAGTTGGTCGCCCACCTGAATTTTGATAACGTTGGTTACATTAAATGCAGTATTGACAAAAACCTTTGCATACATGCTGTGAACGCCTAAGGCTAAATTGGGTGTATTAAACGTATAGGGTGCAGTTGTATCTTCCCCAAGCAACACATTATCATCATAAAATTCGACTTTGGTAATTCCAGTTCCGGTCGTAGCAGTTGTTAGAGCAACACTATCATTTTCATTAACCTGATAGAGATCGGATGTCAGGGCTCCCGACACATTGATATCTCTGTTTGTAGCCATGGAATTTGCCGGTACATCAAGCATAAAACCATCTGAAAATGTCACCGTAATCGGTCCATCAGAATAGTTATGGGCTACATAGGTCATTGACCCATTATCTGTAAAGGCTGCTGCAATTGGATGATTTGAAGTGATGGACGCATCAATGGTACCCATCGCGTTCATTGCATGTAGCCAATGATAGGTTTGTGCATCAGAAATTCCAAATTTCAGACTGCGATCCGGATAAGAATCGTAAAGATCAATAGCCGCCTGTGCATCGGTCAGTGCAAGGAATTGATAATAGGTGTCGTGCCACAAATGCGGATTTGCCTGGTTGCTCAGTATGCCTGTATTTGCTGTCATTTCCGTCCATAGTGATTGTGCATAAGCCTGGTTGTGACCAAGATACAAGGATCCACCATGCATTGGATATAATTCTATACCATATGATGCAGCAATATCATTCGTAAAAAATGTGCCGTTATCATAGGAGTTCCCCCAAACTCTGGATACTAAACTATAAGCCTGAGACGGCTGAAAGTTACGATTGTATATATCAAACCAATATTCTTCTACGGCCGTCATTTCTGTGGTATAAATATAAATACCTAAATCCCTGATCGCATCATTTTCGGTGATGCTGCCCCAATGGATCAAAGCCGAAGCAAATTGCATACTTTCTGAAGAGGATTCCTGGTCGTTCCCATGTGGAAAGGTCGCAAATCCGTTTGCCCAGCTATGTCCTGCATACGGACTAAAATTTCTTAAAAAAGGAAATAAAGGGTCATTTCTGTCGGTCGTTGCTGCATCTCTTATGAGAAGATCGATCATACCGCCCCAATCGTTGACCCAACCCGGTTCGAATTGCTCAAGAAAGGAGGCAGCATGTATAAAATAGCCCCAATGAAAATGGTGATCATTAATATTGGTGTCCTGGCCGTGACCGGAAGGATATCCCAACATGGCCGACCAGTCGGCGTTGTAATAAAACAAGAATGCAACTTCACCCGATTGATAGTGCAACCAATCTTCCAGGCGGTCTTTAATGGTGGCAAGCATTTTATCACGAGCTTCAGTATCACCTGTTTCATCGGCGATCCGTGCTGTTTGAACCATTCTGTTCAAAACCTGTCCGTCATTATAGGAATCCGTCCATGTTGCCAGAGATTCATCTTCGATTAATGAAATCTTGGCATCGAGATCAGCAGGATTATAGCACGGGCTATAATGACCCAAATTAGGCATGGTAGGTAGAATGCCTTTAAAGGTATTTTCTACAATGAAGCTGTTGCCATCCAGTGTCTTTAATTCGCCTCTTACTGTTTCATAACTGTGTTCATTGGGCGTTGCAGAACCTGATGAAAGATTCGCCCATTGATGGGGTAACAATCCCATCAGTACGTTGGTATCTGTACCTTCTTTGATGTCGGTACTTACTGAAAATGTAGTCGTAAGTTTCGAATTGGTTTCATTATAAGACCATGATGTTAAAGTATTCGTTGGAAACACATAGGCATACTTTTTATAGTCTTGTGCCATTGTATTCACATTCGTTGTACTTAAGGGCAGCATGGCCATGGACCAATAATCATTGCCGTTTAAGCTTGATGAATAGACATTTCCAGATTGCGACCAGATGCTACCCACAGGTGCATAAACGACAAAATCTGCTCCTGAAGTGGCATTTTCGATCATCAATATTTCGCTGGATATCGTGGCAGTTCCTGAATTCACTGTTATTTCAACAATATCGTCGGCATCTTTCTGAAAGTAAAGAAAAGGCATCCCAATACCTGAAGTGGCCTTGAGGTCATGAGAAGCATCATTCCAATGCATGGTAACTGTCCAATCTGTAAAATCTGAGACATTTGCTCTGGTTGTACTCAGTCCGCTAAGACCAACTTCTATAGGTGCTGAATCTCCAATAGGGCCCCATGGAATATAGGTTACAATCAAACCCTGGTTGGTTGTCTTAAGGGTCATGGGATAATTAAATAAATTATCGGCATGATCTTCTTTGACCAGTTTTGACCACCAATCATTCGTAGGAACAGGTTTTCCAACTGCAGTTCCACTAAATTGAGGCGTACCTGACGGAAAGCCGTTTCTTCCGGCCGAATCGGTTCCGGGAAAGGAGGTTGTGTAACTACCACTGCCAACGGGAACCTGGGCGGAGATCATCCAACAACTCATCATAGTCATTACGAACAAAATGAATGCGGTCGAACGATTGGATTTTATTTTTATCATAGCGGTTTTGTAAGTCCCCAAAACTAAGCTAAAAACAATCCAAAAACAGTATTTAAGACCCATACAACAACTATACATTCATTATATGGTGGTTTTTCTATCTCTTTTAAAATCTAAGTGTATTGTTGAAAAAGTCGATACTACTTCTTTGAACAATTCTAATTTAAGCATCATTTTTTCGTATCTTTTTGAGACTCATTAACTTTAAAACCAATCGAAATGAAAATCAAATCGGTACTTTTATTAGCAATTATGATCTTAAGCTGTGTGAGTTTATCCTTCGCACAGAGTGGTTATGTTAAACTTGGTGATATTAAAGG
>JABDLW010000398.1 GCA_013001805.1 Saprospiraceae bacterium
TGACAGTACAGTTAACCTGGTACTTGAGATGGTAGAAGCAATTCACACCAACTTGGATTATTTCATTTGTACTGGAGATTCTGTTGTTGTGAATGACATCGCATATTATGAAGCAGGTACTTATTCAGATACTATGGTATCAGCAGGCGGGTGTGACAGTGTGATATTTATCAACATTAGTCAGGCGACTCAGAAATTTGTCATATTGGAAGATACGATTTGCGAGGGTTCCGGTTTTAATTTCGGAGGCAATGTTTATACTGAATCTACCTCTTTTGTTGATACAATTCCCAGCTTGTCAGGATGTGATAGTATAGTCCAGGTGAATTTAGTTGTCCTGCCAAAGTATGAATCTGAAGTCTTCGTGTCTATTTGTACCGGCACCAGTTATACACATGATGGAGTTGTATACGATATGGAGGGCGTATATGAACTTTCTTATCAATCCAATCAAGGCTGTGACAGCATCATCCATCTTCATATAGATGTCGTGGATCAAATCAATACTGAGTTAGTAGTGCAGAATTGCACTGGTGGAACCTTTGACTTCAATGGCACCACCATCACCGAGGCAGGAACTTACATAGATACATTTACATCAATTAACGGATGCGATAGTATCGTATCGCTTCAATTTGAGCTTCATGATATTATTCAAACCTTTCAAAATTACACTATATGTTCTGGGGATAGCATCCTAATAAATGGTCAGGTTTATTCAGAAGCGACGATATTCTCGGACACTAGTATCAGCATAATGGGATGCGACAGTGTTGCACATCATGAAGTGGTTCTAGTTTCTGACATAGCTTTAACGGGAGGATCTGCTGTCATCTGTCCCGGTGAAGAAGTCCAATTGTCAGTTACTGTGGAAGGCGATTTACTTGGTCTAATAAATTGGACCCCAAAAGAGGATCTTTCATGCAGTGATTGCCTGGATCCAATTGCTAGTCCACCTAACACAACGACATATGAGATCACAACTATGGGATGTTTGGGGAGTGAGATCCGTGCTGAATACCAGGTTGAAGTAGTTCCCCTTCCGGAACTTTCCATTATACAGAATCCCGGACCAAATGGCGGTCAGGAGGTTGTCCTATCAGCAACGACTATAGATCCACAACATAATATTAATTGGTATGATGAATCTGGCGAGCTTATTTGCGCTAACTGTACCAGCATCGTGCAGACGGTATTGGGGGATCAAACATTTGTTGCTAGTGCTGCTAACAGCTTAGGATGTGAGGTGACGGAGGAAATATCGGTGTCTATCAATACGGAGAATCAATGCGATGTAGGTTCAATTATCGCATCAAATGCCATGACTCCTAATGGTGATGGTAGTAATGATCAATTTCAAATTATTAATTCCAGTGATGCAGAGATTACATTGGTGCAGGTACTTAACCGATGGGGCGAAACAGTCTTTGAGTCGCATGGTATAGAAGATTTATGGGATGGAACAGTGCGTGGCAATCCGGTCAATCCTGGCGTCTATGTGTATATGATCTTTGGCATCTGTACCGAAGGTGATTTCCAGCTGGTGGGTAATGTCACAGTAATTAGATAGATAAGAATAGGACCATATTGAATATCTTACCTTAAGCATTTTTATGCAGTGGTTTTTTGGCTTTGGAAGCGGGACAGCCACAGTGTTTATCTCCCCTTTTCATGGGATTGTCTGGATAGTCCATCTTTCATTTTAGTAATCGGTAAAGAATTTTGTAAGAACTTACGGTTACTACTGAATAGCTCATCCTTGGCACGAATATTGAAACAATTTCCTTGAGGAGATCGCCCCCTTAAAGAGTTTCCTAGGTCTATTTGATCTACGCACCTCGAGAATTAATTCCGATCTCTCTCACCATAGACCCATCACATATCTTAGATTGATATGACCTTCCGGTTCAAAAACTGTTTACTCGATTCAATTGAGTGAACTTCAATTGATGGGATTTTGATTTCTTTGAAAGTATCGACTCCGAATTTTTGCGTGGTATAACAAACATTACAACGGTCCCTCTACCCTGTACTTAATGTTTTGCCACCACTACAGAAATTCATTCCTAGGTAATTCTCTGATCATTTAAGAAGCTTTGAAATGAACTGAAGAAAAAATAGGACTATTTGAAGACACTTTTATAAAGACTGACCATGAAGATAATTAACCAAAAATGGCGCGACTATCTCGCCTTAAAAATTCCCCCTGTGGAGGTGCCTAGCGTTAGGCCCTTTGAACCGGAAGGTGCTATTGCAATAAGGGTCAATACGCTAATTGTAATAGCCTTTCTTTTTCTTGTTCCTAATCTCTCTGGGCAAGACATACATTTATCTCACATTCATGCTTCGCCAACTTACATCAATCCGGCCATGACTGGATTGTTTAACGGTGATCTACGGTTTATTGCCAACTACAGAAGCCAATGGAATACTTTTACTAACGGGTTCAACACCTTCCTTGGCTCTGCCGACATGAAACTAAATCAGGGATTTGGTTTACAGGATGATGTTGCAGCCGGATTCCAAGTTACTTCAGATAAGGCTGGTGATCTGAATTTCAGTACCAGCTCAGCAAACTTTACATTGTCTTATCTGAAAGCTCTGAATGGGATTGGTGATCACTTTGTGACATTTGGCATCTCTAATGGCATAGTACAAAACCGACTAGATTTGTCCAATTTGCGGGTTTTTGATGACGATCCTTATCTGACCAGTACTGAATTTTCCCCACAACGCACATATTATGATCTTTCCGCCGGAGCAGCATGGTTTGCACCACTCCGGAGACAAGATTTTCTTTACCTGGGTGGTTCAATTTTCCATCTAAATCAGGCACTTGTTTCTTTCAAAAGGGGAGATCAAGCACCAGACCCGGGTTCAAATCTGATTCCGAGGTACATCCTCCATGGTGGTGCTAGCATACGAGTCAGCCAGAATGCAACACTCAAGCCAAGTTTCATATTCTTTGATCAACACCCCCATCGTGAGTTTAATTTTGGGTCTTTTGTGAAAATAACCAGGGAGACAAGATCATATCTTCGTCCGGAATATGCCTTTTATGCTGGTTTCTGGTTTCGTTGGTCAATAAAAGATGGTGAGTTCAACCGGGATGCGTTGATTGCATCACTGAGATATGATTTGCGTAATACGGTATTTTCATTCTCATTCGACTTGAATATTTCGCCTTTGGCAAAGGCAAGTAAAGGCTTTGGTGGCCCGGAATTGTCGATCATGCATTTCATCGACTTCATTCGTCCAACAAGAAAACGTACCAAAGTAAAATGTCCAGAGGTCTAGTCCTCGCTACTAAATTTATTGGGACCTGTCAACTTGCAACGGGTAATAAACCCGGCCGGTTGATCCCGTAAGCATTAAACACTCAAAAACTATTATGACCTACTTACTAATAATTTGGCTTATGAAAAGAAACCCCGACTTTTCTGATAGGGTGAATCGCATCATTAGAAAAGTGACGTTGTCGTTTACTACGACACCTAAACCGGATAATATTTGAGACTTTTGATTTACTTAGACACCGCTTGCTTCCATAGCAAGTGGTGTTTCTCTTGACACTTCATAAATATCAGACGGTATCAGTTCCCATTCGCAGTCCAATCTGAATCGTCATATCACTAAAGTGCAAACTTTCCCTCGCAATTTGTTGGTGTATTGCTTTACCTATTGTCAGATTTTATAACTTCGCAGTAGAAAAACTTAAGATGATGGGAAATTTGGCAGTACACGTACATCATACCGGCTTTCGCTGGTGATGGGTCGTTTGTATCGCTTTCAAGGAATAAAAATATAAATACGGCTTATCGCTAATCGGTGATAAGCCGTATCTCTTTTAAACTAAAGTCATAAAATGTTAAAAATTGCTATACAGAAATCCGGACGCTTGCACGATGGTTCGATAGATCTTTTGAAAAATTGTGGTCTGAAAATATCAAATGGTCGCAATCAGCTTATGACTCCTGTACAAAATTTTGATGCCCAGCTGTTGTATCTGAGAGATGACGATATTCCGCAGTATGTACAAGATGGTGTGGCAGATATTGGTATAATAGGTGAGAACGTGCTACTGGAAAAGCAAAGCCGGGTTGATCTTGTAAAGAAGCTCGGCTTTTCAAAGTGCCGTGTTTCACTAGCTATACCTAAAAATGACAGCTATACAGATGTACGTTTTCTGCACGGGAAGAAGATTGCTACCTCCTATCCCAATATCTTGGGAGCATTCCTGAAAAAACACCGGGTAAAATCAGAGATCCACAACATTTCGGGTTCTGTTGAGATTGCCCCGGGAATTGGATTAGCTGACGCCATCATGGATATTGTGAGTACCGGAAGTACCTTATTGAGTAACGGGTTAAAGGAAGTCGAGACAGTGTTGGAATCAGAAGCAATTCTCGTTGCCAGCCAGGACCTTGAAAAAGAAAGAAAAAATTTATTGGATCAACTACTTTTTCGAATAGAGTCCGTACTCAAAGCTCGAGATTACAAGTATATATTATTGAATGCTCCCAATGATAATATTCAGGAAATAGTACAAATTTTACCGGGGATGAAAAGTCCGACTGTACTACCACTGGCAGAAAGCGGATGGAGCTCAATCCACTCGGTTGTGTCGGAGTCGCATTTTTGGGAAATTATAGATCAACTGAAGGATTTAGGAGCCGAAGGTTTACTGATCGTGCCGATTGAAAAGATGGTTTTGTAAAAAACTAAAATCGATCATGCTAAAAATATATGAAAATCCGGAAAGGAATGATTGGAATCGGATTAGTGAGAGACCTTCTCCGGGAAGCTTCAATCTGAAGGAACATGTGCAGTCAATTATTGATCGCGTTGCCAGGGAGGGGGATTCAGCTCTATTGGAGCTCACTGAGCAATATGATCAGGTGAGATTAAATGATCTGAAAGTCACTGAAAAAGAGATCGCCCTGGCAAATGATCAAGTTGAGTTTGAGCTAAAAGATGCCATTCAAACAGCGAAACGCAATATTGGGAATTTTCACGCCAGTCAGAAGTCAGTAGAAACTGTGGTGGAGACGATGCCTGGTGTCTTATGTTGGCGAGAATCACGACCAATCGAAAAAGTCGGACTCTATATTCCGGGTGGTTCAGCACCACTGTTTTCCACCGTTCTCATGCTAGCGGTCCCGGCTCAGATGGCAGGGTGCAAAGAGATCATTCTTTGCACACCGCCTCAGGCAGATGGTCGTGTCCATCCGGCGATCTGCTTTGCAGCTTCGCTAACGGGTGTCACGAGTATTTACAAGATTGGTGGGGCCCAGGCCGTTGCCGCAATGGCACTAGGAACTGAAACCATACCCCAAGTCGATAAAATATTTGGCCCGGGCAATCACTATGTCACGGAAGCCAAGATCGCGGCACAACGACTTGGTGTGGCCATTGACCTGCCAGCGGGTCCATCAGAGGTCCTGATAATTGCAGACCAATCAGCTAATCCACAGTTTATCGCAGCCGATCTCATTTCACAGGCCGAGCACGGACCAGATAGTCAATCCGTCCTGGTCACCAACTATGAGCCTTTGATAAAGGAGACACTAACTGCAATTGAGCAGCAACTTTCCACCTTACCAAGACGAGAGATCGCCACTGCAGCTCTGAAGAATAGTTACATTGTATTTTTTCACGAAATGTCTGATTGCCTGGATTTCTCCAATAAATATGCACCTGAACACTTGATTTTGAGCACGGAACAACCAAAATCACAGCTTCATCAAATACTCAATGCAGGTTCGGTTTTTCTCGGCCACTACAGCCCCGAGGCTGCTGGCGATTATGCATCAGGAACGAATCACACTTTACCAACTGCAGGTTGGGCTCGATCATATAGTGGAGTGTCTCTTGACTCCTTCATTAAGAAAATCACTTTTCAAGAGCTTTCTCCCGAGGGTATTAAACTGCTAGGACCTAAAGTTGAAGTAATGGCGCAAGCAGAATCGTTGGTGGGACATAAACGGGCTATCTCTCTAAGATTGAAATCAATAAAATGAATCTCAAATCCCTGGTGCGGCCTAATATTTGGAATTTAATACCATATAGCTCGGCGAGACACGAGTTTGGTGGCATTGCCGATATTCTTCTGGACGCAAATGAAAATCCTTATGGAGGTGATTATAGTAGATATCCAGATCCCTTACAGATAGAACTAAAAAAACTCATAGCAAGGGAAAAGGGAATACAAACGAATCAGATTTTTCTGGGCAACGGTAGCGATGAAGCGATCGATTTACTCATTCGGATATTTTGCGAACCGGGACTAGATGAGATCATGGTATTGCCTCCGACTTATGGGATGTACCAGGTGTGCGCAGATGTTTCTAATGTGGCTGTCAAAAAGAGTCTGTTGACAGATGATTTTCAATTACAACTAGCAGATATCAGATCGCGGATATCTACTAAACTGAAATTACTTTTTATTTGCTCACCTAATAAT
>JABDLW010000405.1 GCA_013001805.1 Saprospiraceae bacterium
CATCGGAGCCGCTGCTATTTCGCATTCTTATGATTGGATTACCATTGGTCTGGTTGGGGCTGGCATCCAGGACCAGTTTACTTTCATTTTGAGCGCTGAGCATTAAAGGAGCTACTGTCAGTAGCCATAATAAACTTGTTTTCTTCATGACGTTTTTTATTAATAGTTGACAACGGTGTGAAAAATTAGGACTTGAGATCAAAAGATTCTTTGAGTGCATTCACGACTTGCGGTTCAATGTTCCGGAACGTCTCACCAGTCAATAAAGACACAATAAATACATCTCAAATGTACCTGGGTTACTGATGCGACTCTTCCACTCTGGTTCCGGATTATTATACAATGGTGCCAATTATGGATATACAATGGTAGGGATCTGGAATTCTTCTATCTCGATGTGAAACCTGATTTGGCACAATGCAAAGAGAGGAATGCATGCGGTCATCACGATTTGTAGCCAGCCGGTGAGGTCTAAAGCAAAGCGACATTTTTAATTATCCAAGAGCATGTAAGCTATACTCCCTCAGTGCACGAAGTGTCATCAAAAACTTATCTCCCCAATTTTATGTATTGCTGTTTCCCGACTCATCTGCATGACCTGTATTCTCTGCTTCTCTTCTCACTTCTTCAAAGAGCCGCAGGGTTCCTGTCCCATCTTCAGTTAGGCTGAAGTTGGGGAATTAGCTAGGTTCCAGTCATCTAATTCCCGAATTCCCGGGTTCACTCTAATCAAATCTCGTCACTATTTCCTTCTGGGAAAACCCCAACCGGCATCTATGAAAACCGTGATTTTTTTATTTCATGAATTTCATAGAGGCGGCGGGCGCATTCTAATCTGAACTTTAGCACTACAAATAAGAGAAAGATTATGAAAGAATTTTGTACCCTGATTATGATGGCATTCTGTTGTAATGGTTGGTCCCAGTTTAGTCTCTCGCATCAGGTGATTGCCTTTGGCACGATGGCCGCTGAAAACGAGAATGCCATGAGCGCCACTGTAGGCGAACAAGTCACCGGTGATCTGATTGGTGAAAACACTATGCTTTTACAAGGTTTCCAACAGGGCCATTTTGCGATGGTAACGGCTGTTGAATTTCCCAACGCTATTGCCTTAGACATATATCCAAACCCGGCAAGCGATTTTATCACGATGGAGCTTACCGGTGATCCGGCACTGATTCAGTTCCGGTTGCTTAACAGTTTGGGCCAACCTTGTTTGCGGGGTGTGATCCAACAAGGTCGTAAAATACTTGATTTAAGAAAAATACCACGGGGAGCTTATTGGCTGCATTTTATTGATGGAGTCTCTTCACGAGTTCAACCGATCCTAATTCATTAGAAAAGATTAAAAAAATAAAAACCATGTTCAAGCGAATCATACTTTTTATAATGCTCATTATTTGCTGGGTTTCAGCTGCCTTAGCCCAGTCTGCAGGTTTCCACTATCAGGCATCCTTACGTGATGCCGGTGGCAATGCACTAAGTAATCAAAATCTAACTGTACGTCTTAGCATCCAGAGTGCAGATGGACTACTTTATGGCGAAACACAGCAAACCTCCACCAATGATTTTGGCATATTTAGTATTGAGGTAGGTAGCCAATCACCGACAGAATTTTCTGAATTGCCCTGGGGCAAAGGTCCTATGACCATGGACGTAGAAATCGATGATGGTGGTGGATTTTCAACATTTGGAACCACCAATCTCACCAGTGTGCCTTACGCCCTGTTTGCTGTCAAATCGGGAGACTCAAATAGCATTGAAGATATCCAGGTAGATGAACAGGGAAATGTCATCATCACCATGACCAATGGTGACATAAAAGAGATAAGCGGTCTAAAAGGACCTCAGGGAGAACCAGGACCAGCGGGACCAGACGGTCCAATGGGTGTTCCTGGAAAAGACGGTACCGGCGTCAAAATAATCGGATCAATAGCCACAGTGGATGATCTTGATCAGGATCATCCGGGTGACATTGGAGATATGGTGATCGTGGAAGATACGGGTAATGGATTTGTTTGGAATGGAGATGATTGGACTGATGTAGGTCAAATTCAGGGACCTCAAGGTCCGCAAGGAGAAAAAGGCGAAGCCGGTCCGGCTGGTGAACCGGGAATCCCCGGACCAGTTGGGCCAAAAGGTGAACAAGGCGATCCCGGAATTCCAGGTCCCCGCGGAGAAAAGGGTGAACAAGGGCCGGCAGGTGAAAAAGGAGATAAGGGCGACCAAGGGGAGGTAGGTATCCAGGGCATTCAGGGTCCTCAGGGCGAAAAGGGAGACAAAGGGGAAAAAGGAGATGTTGGTGCCACAGGTGCAGATGGTCGTGGTATTGCAGATGTCCGTGATCAGGACAATAATTTAGTTATTGACTTTGATGATGGAACCTCAAAGAATGTCGGCAACTTTAAGGGACCCAAAGGAGAGAAAGGAGAAGTCGGACTGATAGGCCCCAAAGGAGAAAAGGGAGATCAGGGCCAAAAGGGAAATACTGGTTCCAAAGGGGAGGACGGCCTGGCATGTTGGGATTTGAATGGTGATGGAAAACAAGATCCAGGGGAAGACATCAACCGCGATGGTAAGTGGGATGCACTGGACTGTAAAGGACCAAAGGGAGACGCTGGATCTGGTGGTGGTGGTGGTCCGGTCGCTTATGGTTCAGTTAATACCAATGGTACAAAGATTTTCAATGGGTCAAAAAATTGGAATGCGGCAGTGCAGGGAGATGCGCTCCAGATCCAGGTCTCAAATAAAAACCTTAGTGCCAATAATTGTACGGTGCAAGTTACCTCAATAGGTACAGCTGCAACGATGGGTGTGGATTTTAAAGCGGGGAATATCATCATCCAGTTTGCGGGTAATAAAGCTGTTCCTTTCTCATTCCTGGTGCACCAATAGAAAATCATGCACCGCAAAATATATTTACAGTTAATTCTATCCATCTGTGCCGGTGCATTATGGGCGCAAGATCTCGCTAACCTGGAGGCCAGTGATCTATTGACATTGGACCATTCCGGTAGCCTGAGTCTGAGTTCGCGATTTTATGATGTGTCAGGAATAAATCCTCGCAGTACCAATTTTTGGGCTCTCTCAGGAAGATATACGCTGACGGCTGGAGGATTTTCGTTCCCCATTTCATTTTCACTACGTGAGTCGGGACTAAATACAGGAATCAGCCATCCATTTAATCGGTTTGGCATAAGTCCATATTATAAATGGGCCAAGTTGCATCTAGGTCATCGAAACATTAGCTTTTCACCTTACACATTAGCCGGGAAAACCATTAATGGAGTTGGCTTGGAACTCACCCCGGGAAAATTCAGGTTTTCGGCTATTTATGGTAAAATGAGAAATTATCAAATTAATCACCTACCGGATGATCAAACGATTCTTTTAGACCTGCATCAGCGATTGGCCCTCGGCGCCAAGATCGGATATGGCACGGCAAAAAATCATTTTGATTTAATGTTTTTTAAAGGGGTTGACCAGAACACGAATGTCGCCATTGAGTCAAAAGACCCTAACGATAATTTAGTTATCGGTGCCAAGTTGCATTTGACTTTACTGAAAAAGATTGTTTTAGAGAGCAATTTTGCCCTCAGTGGATTTACCGAAAACCGTGCTTCCTTTGACGTGACTCTGGATCCCAACCTGCAACAAGTTGAATCTCTCGTAGACCTAAATGCATCCAGCCGGGTGAACTTTGCCGGTGATGCCAGATTGCGATACCGGATTAAGCAATTTAATCTGGGAGTACAATATCGAAGAATCGATCCCTTATTTCAGTCACTCGGTACAATGTATTTTCAGACGGATATCGAGCATTTGAAATTTGATATTGGGACGACACTTTTCAGGCAGAAAGTAAATTTCCAGGGTAGTATGGGGATTGAAAAAAACAACTTGAGAAATAAAAAAGCAATAGCCAATGACCGGCTCATCATGTCAGCTAATCTCAGTTTTAGCCCAAATGAAAAAATAAGTTCAATACTCTCATTTTCTAACTATCAACAAAATAGCGCACCAACGTTTGATCTGATCAACGATACTTTCCGATTGACGACGGTATCACAAACTTTCTTTTTGAATACGCAATATCATCTGAAGGTTGGATCGCTGGTCAGTCATAGTGTAAATATCTCATTGCATCGCAATACCATTAGTGACCAATCGCCCGTCGATAATCTCGGTAGTGATATCGCCACTCAAGGAGCTCATTTACGTTACAAGCTTGGTCTTAAAGCAACGGGCCTGACAATTTCTCCTGGTATTCGCTATTCTTCATATGACTTGCCCGTGGAAAACAGAGCACGATATGGCATTACTCTGGCCATACAAAAACCCTGGTTGCAAAATAAATTACATACCAGCATTAATGGGAGTTATCAATATAGTGATGTCAATAGTCTTCGCAATGGTGATTTTGTTAGCGGCAGTATAAATATCCGCTATGCCGTGATGAAGAAAACGAGTCTTAATCTTCGCTTATATCACACGCAACGCACTTTAGTAATCAATCCATCTTTCCGGGAATGGCGGGGGAGCATTGGTTTAAATACCGGGTTTTAATAATTGTCCATGAAAAGATCAAACCTATACATCAGTTTTCTTGTTTTCCTTTGCTTTTCAGATCATACTGCTCTGGCCCAGAGAGCCTTGGATATTATGCCGTTTGGTATTATGCAACCTTTGCCGGTAAAATTTAGTGCATACATCGATGATCCGGATAAGATCAGTTTTATGATCAAAAATAACCTCTTTGTAGAACAGGATTTTTATCTGGAGTTTAAGCTTCTGAAAGAGGGAAACCTCTTTGCACATTCGATCGTAAGTGATCGCCTTAGTGCAGACTTTGCCGGTCTGACCGTGCCCGCTGCCGGAGTTTTAAATGTCACGGGATCGGAACTTCAGATGCTGTACGCTTCACTCTCTGATTTTATCATATTACAAAGTGGTGAAAATCCGGCTAATTTCCTGCTTGATGGAGCACTGCCCGAAGGAAGTTATGAGCTGTGTTTTCTGGCAGTTGATCTGGAGACCGGAGTACCTCTTTCAGAATTCACGTGTAGCATGCCATTTTTTATTCAAAATTATCCTGCTCCCGAATTTTTTCCTCAGCCGGATGCCTATGAGACGACCGTCATAAATCCCGATGCTCTGGAATTTTTATTTCAGTGGCGCCATGATTTTATTTCCATGGGAAGTGATGGTCTGCATTATGAATTAAAATTTATCGAATTGGATGGTGAGGTAGATTCCGAAATTACTTTTGTTGATGACATCCTTCTCAATAATCCTGGCGATATTTTTTTTGAGGTGAATACCATGGAAGATAAATTATATCTCTATGACTTTTTGATCGACCCACCTCTCACACTCAATAAATTTTATGCAGCCAGAGTAAGGATTGTAGATGAACAAGGTCAATTTAGATTTGAGAATGATGGTAATAGCCGGCCGGCCATCCTGTATTATGGAAATCCTGACGATCTTGAGGCGGCAGATGCATATCATCTGACGGTACATTATCCTCAGGCAGGAGACACCTTACCATTTGCTTCCACACCCCTGGTTTTGGAATTTGAACAAGAACGGTTGGATTTTAATCGATTTAATTATCAATTTTCAATTAATGGCCAGGGTAATTTATCACTTGGTTATAGTGAGGCAATGCCTTACACTGAAGCCAATCCACAAATAGATGAGGAAGATCTTTCCCGATTGTATTTGAGTGGACAGAATGAGGTGGAACAAATTCTGAGCAATGGGTATGAAAGAGGTCAGCATTATGCGTTACGAGCTCACAATATCGAGATTGGTTTCCCGGAAAATGATGAGCGACACAACCTTCCACCTAAAAGCAGCGAATTTGTTTTTGGGATGCCCCGGCCAGTTTTACAAATGCCGTCACAAAATGAAACGGTGGAGATAGAAACACCAGTTCATTTTTCATTTCTGACCGGCAACGATCCACGTACCTTAATTCCCACCGATGGATTTGTTGTTGACCAAATCTCCAACCCTGCACAAGGTGTAACGGAAGGTTACTCTTTACACGAAAAATGGGTGTTGCAACTCTGTGAGGATAGTACTTTTGCGGCAGATAAAATCATCTTTACCGAGCAAAATTTATTACAAACATTTTCGGAAGGCATGGATTACCTGGAGCTTTCCGAAGCTATTTATAAAACTGAAGAAATCACTTATAGTGACCCCCTGTTTCAGGGAGATTATTTTTGGAGAGTAGTTTATTTGAAAAATCCCTTTGAGGAATTTAGCGATCAACAATTAAAAAATCTGACGCCAGACCAGTTCTACCATTCCAGTCCGGTTTTTAAATTTAATATTGCTGATAGTGAACCGATTCTTGTCGAAGAAGAATCGCCAGACAGTACCTCGGATTGTAATGATATTTGTTTTCTTACCGAAACCAATTATCCTCTGGAATTGACACCGGTCTCCAGCAGGTCAGGTATGTCGGATCAAAATGTGATCAAGGCGGGAAGATTTAATGTCACTATTACCAGCATCAACTTCAGCGGTGAGACAGCATCTGGTGAGGGAACGGTCAACGTCAATTTTTATGGATTCGGTGCGACGGTTAAAGTGGAGTATTCAGATATTAAAATAAACAGCTCATCACAGTTGATCGATGGGATGATCAAAGCGAAAAAAGATCAGTTGGAAATCAGTGATGTCCTGGAATCGATCGGTTATGAGGGTATTAATCCGGAGGAAATGCTTACGGATGAACAGGCCGACATGGTTAATAATGTGTTGGAAACTTATCGCCAGATCAGTGCGCTAGCTACAGGTGAACCCATAGGCATGCCCCTGGGCATCAACTATGAATATGGAGATGTCGAATTACTTTTCGCTCTCACAAACATGTCTTTCGAGCCTAGGGAGGCGCATTGTCAGATCCTCATCAATGTTCCATTGCAGATGTTTGATGAGATCCGCTACCTTAGCATGGGCGCCAGTCGCATCTGTCTGACTCCCAGTGGTTTTGGACCGGAGGCCACTTTGCACATGGTCAAGGCGTTTCACTTCGACATTGGCGATTTTGAGGAGCCACTCGTACATAATGCTGCCGATCTTGACAATTTTACGGTCTCACTTTTAGGTCCGGAAGACCTGGATAACCAGGAGAATATCCAAGCTACCAAGTTATCCTTCGACTGCAATGGTATTAAGGATTTCGGTATCCGTGGTAAGATTCATTTTCCCACAACTATGCTTCGGAAAGAGGATGCTAATGGTAACCTGATAACCAATGAGCGGGCTGTTGGCACCTTTTATTTTGCATTGGGGAGAGACCGAATTTTTGAGGAAGAAAACAGCACTGAATCTGATTCAGAGGAATCCGAGCAAAACAATGCATCTTCAGACGATCAGCGATCCATTCATATTGTGGCGGAGATTGAAAGTATGGATCAATTTCAAATCGTCGGATTGCGTGATTGGTCAATCGGTGTAGAGCGTGCTTACTTTGATTTCAGTCAATTGGAAAATGCGATTGGATTTGAGGACGTAGTACCTGAAGACTATAGTCATACGACTTTCTCGGATGGTGAAGAAGAAGAGCATTGGCAAGGCTTCTGGTTGCAGCAAAGTAAAATGCGACTGCCCAATTTCCTTAATGAGGGTGGAGAACGTCTGGAGATCAATGTATCGAACATGATTATTGATGATGAGTATTTCACCGCCAACATCAATGTCCTGCCTGACCTGCAGGGAGAGCTGGAAGAAGGGTGGACCATTAGTCTGGATTCGATCTGGCTACAAATAACTGAAAGTACTTTCCGGGATGGGGGCATCAAGGGAGAAATGGGCACTCCATTCATTGCAGAGAACATGGAATACACATCGGTTTTATCCTATGAAGATGCGGATACAACCGGAGAAGAAGGGGAACTGGAATATGCCTTTACAGTACGTCCTGCTGAAACGGTTGCGATGCCGGCATTAATGGCCAATGTCAATTTAACCCGGGAAACTCATATCAAATTGGGCTACAAGGCAAATATTATGGATCCCGAGGACGAAGATGGAAAGCAATTAGTCATCGAAGCAGCTTTTGCCGGAGGTATTGGTATTTCAACCGATTTTATCAACGATACCGAAATATTAAGTTCACTGCCCTTTGATCTCTCACTGATGCAATTACCTTTTCTACTCAAATACAGTACGATAGACGGCATCGATGGTTACTTCGGTTTTAGCCCGGAAGCCAGCCAGGCACTGAGTAGTGGAATAAATGAAATTCAGGCCGCGTTTACGGAAGCTGCCGATGATCTGGAGAGCATCACCAGCTATCTTACGGACATGGAGAATGCGGAAGGAGGACAAGGCTCGATGGCGGGATTTTCTTTCGGAATCAGAGAAATGGGTATTGGTGGAAATGGATTGGATTCTCTCAATCTAATTTTGCATCCATTTATTAATCTGGTGGTGGATGAGGAAAATGGTTTTGGAGGTTCCGCGAAATTAACTTTGGTAGGAGGCTATGATGCTGCCAGTAAAAAGTTCGTCCTAAAGTCACCCTATGTGCTGGGAGCATCCGTAGATATCGATGCTATGTTCAGCGGAATAGGTGTCAAAGGTGGCATTTGTTTCTATAATTTACCTGATGACAAGGGAGTGAAGGGATTTATCGATGTCGCACTGCCCATCGTGCGTATTCAGGCAAAGGCGCAATTTGGCCTTAAAAACATGGGACAAAGCAATGAGTATCCTTATTTTTTCTTTCAATTTTTAACCCGTATTGCCAGTGGTATCGATGTCGGAAACTACACACCGATTGGATCGATTGGTGTTTCTTTTTACGGCCTGGGAGGTGGCATATTTTATAATATGGGCTACCGGTCTCCGGCGTTGTCAGGTCCCAACGGAGGGGCCAGTCCGGAAGGTCCTCCACCTGCTGATGGTGAGCCGATACCTGATCCGGGCCAAGACGATTTGTGCAGTTTTGATTTCCCCGGATTTTTCGATTCCTTAGGTGCTTTTCGCATCGAAGCAACAATCGTTATCGGGACGACCACCAATTCGACACCGGTCAATATGGATATTACCTTGGGTGCCAACATTGCCATCGGTTCCAGTGCTTTTGGTGGATCGATGGATATAGAAGTGAAGGGATACGTG
>JABDLW010000056.1 GCA_013001805.1 Saprospiraceae bacterium
TGGTAGTCTCGTTACAAAATCTACATCCACGCCATAATTAGCCAGTGAGACAGCCACATTGCTTTCTCCCCCACCATAGATCACTTCGAAAGAATCCGCCTGAGAAAATCTTCTGAATCCCGGCGGAGTTAATCTTAACATGATCTCACCAAATGTGATCACTTTATTGTTGGTAGACATAGGCGATAATTATTTTAAGTATTAAGTATGCAAATAAATATTCTTAGACATCAATAAATGAGACCGTACCAGATGCTCATGTAACCCTCGATATACGTTGGTTGAGCCGCGGTTTACCAAAAGTTAAAATAAGCCCTTCCATTGTGGTAGCAAATATCTGCGACTAGTTTTCCAATCCAATTAATATCCTTCGGCAATTCACCTTTTTCAATATCGTTCCCAAACAGATTGCATAAAATTCTTCGGAAGTATTCATGCCTGGGGTAGGAAAGGAAACTGCGACTGTCGGTAAGCATCCCAATAAAACAACTGATGAGACCCATGTTGGATAGGGTATTCATTTGCTTTTCCATACCGTCCTTTTGGTCCAAAAACCACCACCCTGAGCCAAATTGAATTTTACCCTTACTTGATCCATCGTTAAAATTACCAACCATGGTTGCCAATACCTCGTTATCATTTGGATTGAGGTTATAGAGGACGGTCTGTGCCAGCATATTGTTTTTGTCCAGTCCGTCTAGGAACTTGGAAAGCGCCGATGCTTGAGGCCAATCGCCAATACTGTCAAACCCGGTATCGGGACCAAGCTTCTTTTTCATGCGGGTACTGTTACTTCTGAGTGCCCCCAGGTGAAATTGCTGAGTCCAGCTCCGTTGACTATAGCCCGCACAAAGATGATGCAGCACAGCCGATTTGTATAGCTCGATATCGGCCTCCTCTAAGCTTCTCTTATCTAAGGCCCTTTTCAGTACTTTATTTGCTTTTTTCTGTGTGAAGTCTCCAGCATGCATTCTTTCCAGACCATGATCGGAAAGTCGACATCCATGTTGATGGAAGTAATCCATCCTTTTGTCCAGGGCGTCATATAATGTCTTCAGATCAACTATGTCATGCTCGGCAGCCTGAGAAAGTGACTTTAGATACTTTCGGAAGGCCTTTCCTTGCCCAATCATGAGTGCTTTGTCGGGCCTAAAGGCCGGAAGGACCTTGATGGCAAATCCATCTTCTCTTATCTTTTGATGGTGTCGGAGATCGTCAATGGGATCATCTGTCGTACAAATAACCTCGACATTCATGCGCTCTAGGATGGCCTTGACTCGATACTCCGGACTGGCTATCAATTCATTGGTCTGTTGGTACACCTGATCTGCCGTCTCGGCGTTCAACAACGTAGGCACATTGAAGTACCTTTTTAGCTCCAGATGTGTCCAATGATAGAGTGGGTTTCGCATAGTGTAGGGCACGGTATAAGCCCATTTTTCAAACTTTTCTTGATCCGATGCACCACCCGTGATAAAGGACTCATCGATGCCTAAAGTGCGCATCGCCCTCCATTTATAGTGATCTCCATATAACCACATCGATGTGATGTTTTCAAACTGTTTGTTTTCTGCTATTTCGGAAGGTGACAAATGACAATGATAGTCGATAATGGGAAGTTCGCGAGCATGGGCAAAATACAGTTGTCGTGCTGTGTCTGTTTCCAGGAGAAAATCCTCATCGAGAAAGGCTTTAACGCTCATTGGTTTATGGTTTTTACAATGGGCGGTTAAACTAAGGAAAAAGTTACGCACTACACAGCTAGAAAAACAATCCTGGCTAATTCCTAAGTGTTGCGTTGATGGTCTTATGGCAAAAAAGATAAGTTGCAGAACCATGTTTTTGCGTACAGCAGTTTGATCGAAATTTTAAATCAAGTATCATTGCGAAGAGATGTCCGAGAGATGTAAGAAAAGATCGACATCACTTTTCTCAAAAGTCAACCAAAATAAACCTCAACAATGGCCAAATACAGCAGAATCGAAGTCGCACAAACCATGCATGCAAATGGCATGGTACCGTTGTTCTATAATCCCGATATTGAATTGGGTAAGGGAATACTTAAGGCCTGCTACGATGGCGGCTCCAGGGTCCTGGAATTTACCAACCGGGGAGATTTCGCTCATGAAGTATTTCAAGCCCTAAATCATTATGCATTAGAGGAATTGCCTGGTATGATGCTGGGTGTCGGATCAGTTCCCGACGCTGGTACCGCCAGTTTATTTATCCAAATGGGTGCCAATTTTATCGTAAGCCCCTCTCTTCGCCAGGACATTGCCGTAGTATGCAATCGCAGAAAGATCCTTTGGTCACCTGGCTGTGGCACATTGACGGAAATCGGCTTGGCAGAAGAACTCGGGTGCGAAATCGTCAAACTTTTTCCTGGAGGCACCTATGGGCCAGGCTTTGTAAAAGCAATTCTTGGGCCGCAGCCTTGGACACGCATTATGCCTACTGGAGGTGTTTCACCAACGGAAGAAAATCTAAGCGCCTGGATGGATGCCGGTGTCACCTGTGTGGGCATGGGTTCAAAATTGATCACGAAAGAAATCTTAAAGA
>JABDLW010000073.1 GCA_013001805.1 Saprospiraceae bacterium
GCAGATAATAGTACTTGTGCGATTTCCTGCACCGGTCACGGAGAATTTTTTATCCGGCATGCTGTGGCATATGATGTAGCGGCGCAGATGAAATATGGTGGAAAAAACCTCCGGGAGGCTGGAGACTACACGATTCATCAAACATTGGTAGAATCCGGTGGAACGGGAGGATTGATTTCTGTCGACCGCAATGGTAATATCCATTTGCCATTCAATACCGAGGGCATGTATCGCGCTTTTAGCAAACCAGGTGAACGCATGGTTAAGATTTATAAAGATGAATAGTCCTTTGTCTAAATTTCCTCCGATTCTATGATGATAAGTCTAATCATTCCGACGCTCAATGAAGCACAAAATATCATCCGGTTAGTGCAGTGTATCAAACAGAATAGGAATGGTAAAAACTGCGAGATAATTGTTGTAGATGGGGGTAGCACCGATGAGACCGTAGCCAAGGCCGAAAGTGCTGGAGTGAGAGTCCTTTCTTCGCCTCAGGGGAGGGCGATTCAGATGAATCTGGGCGCCGCTAATGCCACTGGTGATGTGCTCTATTTCGTTCATTCTGATACCCTGCCACCAAATGATTTCATAAGCGATATTGAGCAGGCTATTGCTGAACAGTATGACATGGGCTGCTACCGGTTTAAGTTTGATAGTAAAAAACAACTCCTCAAAATCAACGGATTTTTTACCAGATTCAGCAGTATGTGGTCTCGCGGTGGCGACCAAAGTCTCTTTGTGAAAAAGGATGTGTTTGATGCTTTGAATGGCTATGATGAAAAGTACGTCATCATGGAGGAATATGATTTTCTGCGCCGGGCCAGGTTACAAAAATATCGCTTTAAATTAATGCAAAAAGATATTCTGGTATCGGCACGCAAATACGATGATAATAGCTACTTAAGAGTACAAGTTGCCAATTTAGTAGTCTACAACATGTTTAGGTATGGTTACGAACCACAACGCATTCTCAGTACCTACCGAAGGCTTATTGACTATCGGTCCTGAATGTTTGACTTTTTCTATAGTTAGGAGGCTGAATTTATTGATCTGCGCTCTTTGCAGGTACGATTCCGGGACAATTCATCAATTTCTCAAAATCAGGATCACCGAGGTCGGTTACTGTCAGTCTCCAGCATGACCCATCCGGACTTTTCATAATCACTCCGGAGCCGACATCCTCGAGATATACGTCACCACCTTTTATCTGCACTCGTGCTGCGGGATCGTTTGCGCCAACACCCAGATTGCCAACACTGGTCAAGATCATTTTCTGATGGTCCTGGATAGGAAAACCACCTAAGAGAAAACGCATATCGCTGTTGCCTTGATCGGCTCTGAAAATTATTCCTTTTGTAGCATTCGATAATGTCATGTATCCACCATATCCAGTAACTGCATCGTATGAATTTGGAAAATTTCGTATTCCTGACTCAACCATATTTGCATCTGTGCCAGCAAACATGCGGAAGACAGAGGCAGATGCATTGCCATTGCTATTATTTCGCAGATCAAGTTGAAATCTCTCTTCGCCACTTGGAGCGTCGGTTTCAAATTCTACCCTGCTTGATTGCCCATAAATCATTGAAGTGGCGAGGATGCAAATTATCGTAGTGAGGTGTTTCATATGTCTGGTATTAGAGGTTCGTAAAATACAAAAGTCACACCAAATTTTATTAATGCAAATGACGAAACTATCATTTACGTTTTCTGATTTATTCAGATCACTCAAGTCAATTAACCAGATCAGAACCCACTATTCAGATTAGGGAATTTAATAATAATGAGAGCAATTTATAATCGGCTCAGTTATCTTGGAGACTCTTCACAATATGAGTGATTCTCAGTTCTCGTTCCATAATCCATTATCTGATGGTCATCATGCTGAGTCACTATCTAAAGGATAGGATCACTCAGGTCACCAACGGATGGTATTAAGTCTTACTATTGAATACTATAGTGGTTATCAAAAAAGATCTCAATCAGACAAATATGTTGGACCTTTGCTATAAAGGTGATGAGACATACCTCAATATAATTTTGTACTTTAAAATGTCATGAATAAATTCAGAGCTCAAATAGGTGCATCACGGCGTATCGATGTCAGGGATGGTTATCACCTTACACCAATAGCCTACGGCGATGCTCCAAGCTTAGTAAAGCATCTGAATGACAAATCTTTCTATGATTATACGTGTTCCATTCCCTTTCCCTACACAATAGCTGATGCCAATGCATTTGTTGCAAACGTGGTTGCATTCGAAAAAAAGAACAAGGTGCAGCGAGATTGGGCGATACGCAATGGGGAGGGTGAACAAATTGGCGGTATCGGGTTACTTTTTAGTCACGGAATAAGGTCTCACCGCAGCGAACTTGGATATTGGATTGGCAAGTCGTATTGGAGCCTCGGAATCATGACCGAAGTCGTCGATACATTTTCTAATCACATATTTAATAATTCCAGAATTATCCGGCTTGAGGCCTTGGTATTTGATGGAAACCAGGCATCTATTAGAGTACTGGAGAAAGCCGGCTTCACTCACGAAGGGTTTTTACAGAAGGCCTTTTTAAAGGACAAGAAGTATATTGACGCGCACTTGTATTC
>JABDLW010000077.1 GCA_013001805.1 Saprospiraceae bacterium
GGGCTGCAGTGTTTTACCTATTGACCTGGTCTCTTTCGAGGTAGAGCCTGACGGATGCACTAATATTGTTACCTGGGTAACCGCCACTGAAGAAAATGTAGCCTATTTTGAATTGTCACGAAGTGAAGATGGTATTGATTTTACAGAAATAGAAAGAGTTTTTCCTACCGGAGGTACTGATGAAGCCAGATACGAACTTATTGATGAAGATGTTTCCCGTGATTATTATTACCAACTTAAATCTGTTGATCTCGATGGCACGTTTGAAATCCATCCGGTGGCCTTTGCAAAAACTTTATGTTGTTACCAGCAAAATGCTGAAGACTTTAAGGTTTCACCTAACCCCAGTTCAGGCGTATCACAGGTCCAATTTAACTGGTGTTCAATTGATTACAACTTTTCAATTGATGATGATAAAGTAGTGATCAGGGTTTTTGATCAATTAGGGCGTCTGGCTTACAATAAGGAGATAAATGAGGTTCATAGCGGATTTAACCAACACCAGCTTGACCTCTCAGCATTGCCTTCCGGAGTTTATAATCTTACGATTGAATCTCCAAACTGGCAATCCGGGTCAAAGAAATTCGTTAAATTGTAATTAGTACAAAAAAGTCACAACTTTAATTGAAAATGACATATTAAAGTTCATAAAGTAGTCGAAATAGAGATATTTTTCAGATAAATCTTAATGATAACATATTGCATAAATTGGCATAAAGAACACAGGATGCAACCGGTTGCACCAAATAAATGCAATAATTTTCAGAAATAATCGGCAAAAGATTTTGTGAGTTAACAGAATAATCAGTAATTTTAGATCAAATAGTTTGGGTTAGGAGAGCAGGAATAATCCTGTAGAGCTCGTTCAGCAAAACTGAACGGGCTTTTTTTTATTTCATTCTCAGCATGTTACATAATTCAAAGGAAACACTTTCACATTACAAATTGTAGTAAAGTGACGTGGATCAGCAGCTCATAAAACGAACATATTCGTCGGAGATTCTGTTCTTTTGGCAGGAAAAACAGTGTATTTTTATGTTGATAATGACTTTTTTTGATTTTTTTTTGAAAAACTTTATGAAAAAAATCGTTTTCCTATGCGGTCTTCTCCTGGTTTTTATTGGAGAATCACTTACCGCTCAGTCTTCCCATGTCACATGCAGGCATTTTAAGGAAAATTTTCATACCACCCATTTTAGTGAGAAAACCCAGGCAGACATTAGCCGATCTGATACCATAGATATTCTGAACTATGCAGTAACTATGGATTTCACCAATTGGGCGGCTAAAACCATAACCGCCAATTGCAATGTCAGATTTACTCCTAAGATCAATAATATTGACTACATCGATCTCGACCTCGAACAGCTTACTGTTGATTCTGTAACAGACGATTCTGGCCAACTGAATTTTACTCATAATGATACGCTCCTCCATATTGACCTCCCAAACCCGTTAAACATTAACGATACTTCCAATGTGACGGTTTATTATCGCGGCATCGCCCCACTCGATGGCTCGGGCTTTGGCGGATTGCACTGGACATCAAACTACGCCTTTAATCTCGGCGTTGGCTTTTTGGCCGACCCACATAATTTTGGAAGAGCCTGGCACCCTTGTTTCGACAATTTTGTTGAACGGGCCACCTATGATTTCATGATAATTTCAAGCGGTGGAAGAAACGCTCATTGCAACGGACAATATCTTGGAGAGACAATCCTCGGTGGCGACACCCTTCAGCATGACTGGAGAATGAATGACCCCATCCCCAGTTACCTTGCCTGTGTTGCCGTAGCCAACTATGCCACAGTTCAACAAAACCACAATGGCATTGGCGGCAATATCCCAATTACCCTCACCGGGCTTCCTGCTGATACGACAGACCTCAAAAACTCATTTGTGAACCTGGGAAGTGCGATAGACGCCTTTGAATTCTGGTTTGGAGAGCATCAATGGGAAAAAATCGGCTATGTATTGACTTCTGCCGGTGCCATGGAACATCCAACAGCTATTTTTTATCCGGATTTTATTGCCAATGGCTCGACAGCTTTTGAAGATATTATGGCCCACGAACTGGGGCACCACTGGTGGGGAGACCTCATCACCTGCGAGACCGCTGAAGACATGTGGATCAATGAAGGCATGGCAGAATTCTCGTCTCACCTCTTTTTTGAAGCCGTTTACGGATTTGACAATTATATCAACAGGGTCATTAACAATCATCTTGATGTTCTGCACTACGCTCACATTGAAGAAGACGGTTACCGGGCCTTGTCAGGCATTCCACACGAATTCACCTATGGAAAGCATGTTTATAACAAGGGTGCTGCAATGGGGCATAACCTCAGAACCTACCTCGGACCTGAATTATACCGGACGGGCGTACAATCGTTAATGGATAATTTTAAATTTTCTGATATCAATAGTACGGAAATGCGTGACCATCTTACCACGGCAACCGGCATTGATATGACCTCCTTTTTCAACGACTGGATATTCAATCCTGGTTTTTCCGACTTTGATATCGACTCAAGCCAGGTTGTGCCAAACGGTCCAGATTATGATGTTACGCTGTATATCAGCCAAAAACTCAGAGGGGCTCCCGCTTTACATACAAATGTACCGATGACAGCCACATTCTACAATGATGACTGGTCAGTTTTCGAAACGGAATTTATGGTGTCCGGAGCACAATCAACAACAATAGCAACAATACCATTCGATCCGGTTATGATCATTTTAAACCAAAACAGTGATCTTAATCTTGCCAGATCGATGGAATTACTCGATATCAGAACGCCGGGATTGCATGGTGGACAAAGAGGTAAAATGCAGATTATTAC
>JABDLW010000095.1 GCA_013001805.1 Saprospiraceae bacterium
GATTAATATAGGGATAATTACAGAAACATATCGCATGGTGACTCTTTCCTGTGGGGTAAAACTTGCTACCAGAATCAACAAAATCATTGACACCGTATATAGTCCCATAAGTCTCTTCCTACGGAGATCGGAATAGATACCGATAGCAATAATGAGATATACCGGCAGCCAGGCAATATTAAAAAGAGGTAAATTGTGTTCCGGGGATAATCGATACCATCTGAATGCCATGGGATTAAAAAGTAAATCTGCCAGGACATTAAATAAGGAAATGAAATTGTCGTGCAGGTGCTGGCCCACTCCCATATTTAAGAAAATATTCAAGGGGGATGTTGGACCTTGCGATTGTATCCATTGCCATGAGAACAGCACCAAGAGTACCGGGATGAATAAGACAAAAAATCTAAGGGTAGGACTTCGATCATATCCTGCTTTTCCTTTTCTATTTAATGTCTTGAAATATGGCAACCTTAATCCCAAATAAACAAATAAGGACAACAGCAAAGAAACGCCTATCAGCCGGGTGGATATCGCCAGTGTCAAAAAAATAAGGAGTCCCAAATAATTAATGAGCGAGATAGATTTTGTTTGTGCATATTTAATGGCAAAAATTAACGTCAGCAATGACCAAAACAAATAGGGAGTCTCAGTCATAATTGTAGTAGAATTTGCCACCAAATAGGGCGAAGAAAAGCCAATCAATGATAAGAAACAGCTGGCCGGGAAATTCATACTCATTCGAAACAGGACAAAAAGCAATGGGAGTATGAGTATCCCCATGAACATGATTAAATACTTCATTTTAATAAAATCAAGTCCCCATTTTACATACACGGGGACAAGCATCAAAGGGAGGCCAGGTGCTGCAAGGGTATTCGGGGTCTCTGTTCTAGTGTCCAGGCGATAGATACCACCCCTCTCAACCAGGGATTTTGCGTTTATGATATATTCGGCATTATCTCCATTTGGGGCCAATATCGGATTAAAAGAAAGAATATAAAGAACAACAATGGCCATGCCGGCTATGCCAAAGATCAAGACGGCTCGTAGGTCACCCTTTTTATTCGACCAAACCGATTGGTAGCCAAAATAGGCAACTGCTATAGTAGCCACAATCGAGCACGAATAAAAAAGTGTATTGAGTAAAGATTTGGTGGCTTTGAAGTGGGGATTGACCGGGTCTGGATCACCTAGCATTGTTAATAAGAAAACAAGTAATATAGCGCCAACTCCAAAGATGTAAACGATGAGGGTTCGACTCATTGGTGATTAATCAGGAATTGACCGGAATACACGAATGCACCTAAATTTAAAATTATGCAATCAACTAGCAAAGGCTAAGCCATACACCATGGGCAAGTAGTTGGAGATGCTTTCCCAATTTTCACCTGCATCGCTGGAATAGAATAAATTTCCCGTGGTGGTGCCAAAAAAGACTTCAGAACCTTGAGCAATCAGAGCATGCCGGTACACAATATCAAAACAATATTCCTGGGGCAATCCATTTCGAAATGTATTCCAGCTTTTTCCCCCGTCGTCAGTGCGACAGACACAAAGCCGCTTATCAATTGCCATTCGCACTTCGTCACTTATAGCAGGTACAACCCAGGCACGTTGATCGTTTTCCGCATCAGCCGCAATGGCAAAGCCGAAATTAGCTTGACCTTTCTTGTCGGAAATATCTTGCCAGGTGGTTCCGGCATCGGCACTCCGGAAAATTCCGCAATGATTTTGTTGCCAAAGCACATCAGGAGAAGATCTACAATGAACCAGCAGATGTGGATCGTGACCGTATTCAGCATCCGGATTGGGAAGAAATTCGGCCCTGAGACCATTGTTTTTCCCCGTCCAGGACGAGCCACCATCATTTGACTCAAAGACTCCTGCCACACTCACTCCCAGATAAATATGATCCTCATCGCGTGGATCAACAACAATAGAGTGAATTCCAGCGTAGTCTCTGCCCCCCCCAAACCAATGGTCAGGCCGGCTGGGATGGTTCCAGAGGCTTTCCACAAAGGACATACTCCCATCTGGCTCCCGCTTGAACAAACCTCCCGGTTCCGTACCAATCCACAATTGATCCCCATCTTCTGAAGTCACTGGTGAAAAAGCCCAAATATAGCGTAGGCTGGCAGGCACATCTTCCTTCACGAAGGTTCCCTCCGGGTACACTGGTGCCGGTATTTCTTCCCAGGTTTCCCCATGATCAGCTGATCTCTGCAATTTGTTTCCCCAATGTCCATGATCCAAAGCCACCCACCAGTCTCCATTATACTCATTTTCAAAAACCATATTCACCGGAATTCCCATGAAATGGTCACCAGTAATTTTCCATTTATTATCAGCTTTTTCCAAAACCAACAATCCTTTTCTGGTACCTACGAGCACTTTATTTTTCATCTGCGATTTGATTATCCTCCTGAGAGAGCCTGCATAATATAAACTTCATCGTCCACATCAATTGGATCAAGTAAGGTAGCACGGTCCTTTATCAATCTTTCCTGCACAAAAATATTTACATGCTTTCGCAAGTGGCCGTGATCATCAACCAGGTAATTCTTTAACCCGGGATACTTTTCTTCCAGTATTTCGATTAGATCAGAAACCCGGTCACATTGGATGTCCATGGGACCCAAGTCCGGATAAAACCTTTTTAGCGCTCTGGTAAAATTTATTTTTGCCATGATCTTTTTTGATGTAGACAGCATCGAGAATCTATCGAAGTTATACGATGTTTTTAAATTGATCAAGAAATGCGGTGACAAATACGCCAGAGTATACCTAACTTTATCGAAAAAGCATCATGAGAATCTACCTTTTTGCCATTGTTACCCTACTGTTTTGTCATTGTAAACCTGGAGCTGACACTAACCAGAGTGAACAAGCCACCGATTCAGCCAGATCAGATGACTTCGGCATGATTGAACGCAGCAATTCAGCCCTGGATCAAATAATTCCGGAAACAGCAAAAATTGAAGTCTTGTCTGAAGGATATGAATGGACGGAAGGACCGGTGTGGGTTGAAACCCACCAAATGCTGCTCTTTAGTGACATCCCAAGGAATTCTATTTTCAAGTGGTCAGAAACAGACGGCGCCTCTCTCTACCTCAAACCTGCGGGTTTCACAGGAGAAATAGAACGAAAGGGGGAACCGGGATCCAATGGACTACTGCTCGATAGCGATGGCAACCTCATACTTTGTCAGCATGGAGACCGGCGAATTGCCAGGTTGATCGGGGGATTGGAAAATCCTAAGGCCGAATATGAAACGATAGTAAATAAATATGAGGGAAAGCGATTTAACAGTCCTAATGACGCAACATTCAACCGTGCTGGTGACCTATATTTTACTGATCCCCCGTATGGTTTGGAGGGGAATATGGATGATCCTGGTAAAGAGATTCCCTTTCAGGGTGTGTATCGGGTGAAGGCAGGATCCGACAAGGCAGAACTACTTTTGGATAGTCTTACCCGGCCTAATGGCATTGCACTATCCCCGGATGAGCGTATCCTGTATGTGGCCAATAGTGATCCCAATAAGGCCATTTGGATGAAGTATTCTTTGAACGAAGGGGTACCAACGGAAGGGAGCATTTTTTACGACGCCACCGCTCTGGTCGGTCAGGAAAAGGGATTACCCGATGGTTTAAAAGTCCACAGCTCGGGAATCATTTTTGCCACCGGCCCCGGCGGGGTCTGGATCTTTAATCCCCAGGGCGAAGTTCTTGGAAAAATTAAAACGGGAGAAGCCACAGCGAATTGTGCATTCGATCAGAATGAAAACTACCTGTACATTACTGCAGATATGTATTTGTTACGTGTGCAACTTGTGGGATGACCGACCAAATTGAAGGTCAATTATGATCGTGTTTCACCAGATCAACTGGCAATCTCGATACCGCAAGTGAGTAGATCGTTTGGTATCACGGAAACTAAGATATGTTCAATTATGACATCAAAGCAAGGTTCGTGAAGACTTGCAAAATTGGGTTTTTCATATTTGTATTCTTCACTGGCTTTATTGGTGCGCAAGATAGTTGCAATGTCACCTTTGAAGATTTTGAGGGATTCATTCCCCGGGCCGGAGGAATCGTACAGCAAAGTGAGGGTAGCTGGATTCGTTTTGCACCTGGTAATCCGGATGGCGATATTTCCAATTGGGGTGATCCCAAAGATTTATACTTGAACATTGCCAGCAATCAATCAACACCTGACCTGCTGATTTCCCCGGGGATTATTCAAGTCCTTAACATCGGAAAGTCGGACATGATCCATTTTTCTCTGGAATTTTATGATGAATGCGGAGGGTTGTCTCTTGATTTCCTTTCAGATTTTCAGGACGAAAATAGTCACGAAATTTTTGCATCATTTGTTAGTTTTTGGCAGGAGTTAACCCTAAATGGAGATACCGTCTCTCCTTGTTTTCCTTCTTTTAATGAATTTAATAAAATCGAATTTCAACTTGATTTTGTGGGACAGTCTATCGCTATGATTTGTCCCGACTCCACCATAATTAGGCGGGATTTCAAGTTGCCGGCGGATAGTCTTTTTGGGATTGCCTATGGCTCTAATCAGTGTGCTTTTATTGACAACATCTGCATCACTAAAATCAATTCAACGGATGCAGATAGTGATGGATTTAATAGTGACATAGATTGTGACGACTCGAATGCAAGTATTAATCCGGATGCAATTGAAATTCCAAACAATGGCTTGGACGAGAATTGCGATGGATTAGATTTTGCCGCCCCAAATTTTGTCGAATCAGAAATAAATTACGCTTTGTCCCCCAACCCTGTCCGGACAAACCTTTTAATAAATGGCTCCGGTAATGGGCCTTTGCGTATAACCATTTATTCATGTGAGGGAAAGAAATTATTTGCCGAGAACCTTTATTCGTTACCATCGAATGTCGATCTAAGCACTCTAAGTGACGGTATCTATTTCATACATCTTGAAGAATTACTTTCTCGAACTTCCAGCTCGGATAAATTCGTTAAAGTGCACTAACCGAACCTAAGATAGATTGCGAATCAGAATCTGAACATTCTCCCTCTTAAAAAAATTGATGGGCATTTTTCGGTTGATCTTCCTTGCATTAATATCGATATTGGGTCATAGTTTCAAACCTTAATTGATACGGATGATGCAGATTCCCAATGAAGATGAAATGTACCAGGCACTTTTAGAGAGGGACTCCTCCTTTGAAGGCATATTTATAGCCGGGGTAAAGACAACAGGTATTTTTTGTCGTCCCACATGTACGGCAAAGAAACCCAAGAAAGAAAACACCGTCTTTTTTCGTACGACCAAGGAGGCTCTCGATCACGGCTACAGAGCCTGTAAAATTTGCCATCCGATGCAACCTGCTGGGGTGGCACCCCAATGGCTGAAAGATCTTTTGCTGGAAATACATGCCAATCCCGCCATCAATATGAAAGATCAGGACCTACGAAATCGAGGCCTAGATCCAAAAAGAGTACGCAGGTCATTTCAAAAAAATCACGGCATGACATTTCATGCCTACCAACGCTCGGTTAGACTTAATCATGCCTTTAGCCGCTTACAAGAGGGAGATAAAGTTATCGATACCGCCTACAATGTGGGTTATGAATCTCTGAGTGGATTTGGTGACGCATTTAAGAAAAATCTTGGCTTTAGTCCTACAGAAAGTTCATCCCGGTGTGTGATCACCATCGTCCGGATTACTACCCCGCTGGGACCATTGATTGCCGGCGCCACAGAAGAAGGCATTTGCCTCTTGGAATTTAGCGATCGCCGCATGTTAGAAACCCAAATTCAGCGATTAAGAAAACATTTCGATGCCCGGTTCATTCCAGGGAGAAATCATCATTTAGACCAACTCGAGAAACAGTTGGCGGAATACTTTAACGGAACACGTTGTAATTTCAACCTGGAGATTCTTTTCCCTGGTACTGCATTCCAGCGTAAAGTATGGCAAGAACTCCTTACCATTAGCCTGGGAACAAAGCGATCATATGCCGAACAAGCCATTGCTATTGGCCACCCCTACGCCGTACGAGCTGTTGCCAAAGCCAATGGCGACAATCGCATAGCCATCATCATCCCTTGTCACCGGGTCATAGGCTCGGATGGAAAACTAACCGGCTACGGTGGTGGTCTTTGGCGGAAAAAATGGCTCCTCGATCACGAATCGAAGATGAATTGCTAAGAAAAGGTTAAAGG
>JABDLW010000113.1 GCA_013001805.1 Saprospiraceae bacterium
TTTTTAAATATTTTGAAATTATATTGAAAGTTTTATCTTTGCCAAACTTTCGAAGGAAAAGCCTTTAAAAGCAGCAAATTTGGCCCGTTCGTCTATCGGCTAGGACGCCAGGTTTTCATCCTGGTAAGAGGGGTTCGATTCCCCTACGGGCTACTTCCTGGGAAAGCTCTATGTAGGCCACCATTTGGTGGCCTTTTTATTTGCACTAACTTTACATACACCCCTCTGACGATATCCTTATTTTAACTGTAACGCTTTATGCGTCATTCTTTTTTAGGTTTAAGACTTGAGACCGATTTCGCCTGTTTGGCCTTTGTCAATCCTTTCTTCTGTCAATCTTTTAAACAATCTCATTGATAATGTGATTAAAATATTAGATTTTCCACCTATTACAACTAGCGACAATGCAAATGAAAAAAAATGAATTTCGATCTACCTTGCAAACTCAAATTGGTAAGCTGGATATGGTCAATCTGGCCAAATTGGCAGAAACCTATCCTAAAATCAAGGGATTACCTTTCTCGATTCGCATTCTACTCGAAAATGCAGTCCGCAACTATGATGACTTCCTCGTAACCCAGGAACATATTGATACCTTAATCAATTGGAATCCAAAAGGAAGTGATAACTCAGTTCCCTTTAAGCCTGCGAGAGTACTCATGCAAGATTTTACCGGGGTACCTGCTGTGGTGGATATTGCAGCTATTCGGTCCGAGGCGATTAGAAAGGGAAAAGACGGATCTAAGATTAACCCCAAAGTTCCGGTTGACTTAATTATAGACCACTCAGTACAGGTCGATTTTTTTGGAACTGACTACGCTTACAGGAAAAATGTGGAATATGAATACCAGCGCAATAGCGAACGCTATGAGTTATTAAAATGGGCACAAAATGCCTTTAAAGATTTCACGGTAGTTCCACCGGGCATGGGCATTTGCCACCAAGTAAATTTGGAGTATCTGGCTAAAGGTGTGGTACAAAGGAATGGGTGGGCATTTCCGGACACATTGGTTGGCACGGATTCTCATACACCTATGGTAAATGGAATTGGTGTGGTAGGATGGGGAGTTGGGGGCATAGAGGCCGAGGCAGCTCTTTTAGGTCAGCCAATTTATTTTTCTTGTCCAAAGGTCATCGGTCTGCAGTTGACAGGACAGCTTCCCAATGGTATCACAGCCACTGATATGGTTTTGGAGATCACCAAGCAACTTCGGGCGTATGGTGTGGTGGGAGATTTTGTCGAAGTATTTGGAGATGGACTGGATCATTTATCCGTACCTGATCGGGCCACTATATCCAACATGTCTCCTGAGTTTGGCTGTACCATCACTTATTTTCCCGTTGATGATCAAACTATCCGGTATATGGAGAAAACCAACCGGCCCAAAGACCAATTGGATTTGGTGGAGAGGTACTGTAAAGGGAATCTGCTTTGGCGTACTGGCGAAGAAGAAATTGAATATTCTGATGTGCTCACGGTTGATCTCTCTCAATTGGAACCCTCCGTTTCTGGTCCGAAACGACCGCAGGATAAAATCCTGGTAAAAAATCTAAAGAGCCAATTTGGCAATTTATTACAAGAGAGTCATGACAGGCAGTATGTACCGTTAGAGGTAAGAGAAGCATGGTATGAGGAGGGAGGTTCCGGTACGGCACAGACAAAAAACCTGCAAGCAGAAAATGAAAGGAAAGACGTTGAAGTGGTAGTTGAAGATAAAAACATGAAGGCGGTTCGATTGAGAAAGGGTAATCAGGAATATGTGTTGGGTGATGGTTCGATTGTAGTGGCTGCGATTACATCCTGTACTAATACATCCAATCCTTCGGTCATGTTGGGAGCTGGACTAGTTGCTCGTAAAGCTATAGCCAAAGGAATCGACGTAAAACCATGGGTGAAGACATCCCTGGCACCTGGCTCAAAAGTAGTAACCCGGTACCTCGAAAGGGCTGGAGTACTCAAAGATTTGGAAGCACTCAGATTTCATGTGGTTGGATATGGCTGCACGACTTGCATCGGAAATTCTGGTCCACTACCGCCACATATCGAAGAAGCCATAGATAGGAGTGATCTCGTAGTATGCTCGGTTCTGAGTGGAAACCGAAATTTTGAGGCACGAATTCACCCTAAGATTCAGATGAACTTTCTGGCATCCCCAATGCTGGTAGTAGCATATGCCATAGCAGGACGTGTAGATATCAACCTGCTTGAAGATCCACTGACCAAAGATGTGAACGGTCAGAATGTTTATTTAAAGGACATTTGGCCGACACAAGATGAAATTCGAACGGCCATTGATGCGGCAACAGCAAAGGAAGATTATGCCCAGGAATATGACGTCATATTTGACGGAGAGGAACAATGGAAAAAATTACCTGCTCCATCCGGATTGAATTATGAGTGGAGAGATGATTCGACCTACATCAAAGAAATACCCTTTTTCAAGAACATTAGTGAAACGCCCCATCCCTTGCAAGACATTGTAAATGCCAGGGTTTTACTAAAGTTGGGCGACTCGGTAACTACTGATCATATTTCTCCAGCTGGTTCTTTTTCAGAAAATTGTCCTGCTGGTTTATATTTGAAATCGCACGGCATCGAACGTCCTCTATTTAATTCATATGGATCCAGGCGTGGTAACCATGAAGTTATGATGCGGGGGACATTTGCCAATGTGAGGATCAATAATCAAATCGCTACTCAACAGGGAGGATACACCACCTATTTCCCGGAAAACAAGGAAATGACGGTCTACGAGGCAGCAATGAAATACCAGGATGCAAATATTCCCCTGATGGTGATTGCTGGTGCGGAGTATGGATCGGGATCTTCCCGGGATTGGGCGGCTAAAGGCACCAATCTATTGGGTGTCAAAGCGGTAATTGCCAGTTCCTATGAGCGGATTCACCGTTCAAATCTGGTGGGAATGGGTGTTCTGCCGTTAAAATTTGAAAAGGGAGAAGACGCTACTTCACTTGGTTTGTCTGGTCAGGAACGTATTAATATCCTGGGAGTGGAGGCCGGCCTGGCCCCTAATGCAAAATTGATGGTGACTGCTACCAAAACCGATGACACTAAAATAGAGTTTAACGTAATAGTCCGTCTCGATTCTCAAATTGAGGTGGAGTATGTGAAACACGGGGGAATATTACAATATGTTCTCAGGCAGTTTTTAACAGAGAATGGATAGATAAAGGACAGTAATGACAAGGACTCTAAAAATTTGATAGACTTACCCAACTCATTTTCTAAAAATCTACTGTCCAAAGATGTTAATAGGTCATATTCAACAACTTTCAAAGTCCCCTTGGGATTAGTAATCTATTGCAATATTGTTGGTCTCTAAGATGGTATGGATTTTTAGAAATATCATATGTGAAAAGAGAAATTCTCAATGAAAAAAATACTAGCTCTTGCCGGAAGCAATAGTTCAAAATCAATTAATTATCAGCTATTAAATTATACGGTATCGTTAATTCATAATTGCGAAATTAACGTTCTGGATATTCGAAATTGGATCATACCTATTTATTCCGTTGATATGGATGGAGATAAATTCACACCGAAGGAAATCAATTCATTGATGTCTCTTGCCGGAGAATTTGATGGATTTATTATATCTACTCCGGAACACAATAGTGGCCCTACAGCCTTTTTCAAAAACATTACCGACTGGCTTAGCAGAAGATCAGATAAAGTCTTTATGGACAAACCGGTGCTGCTCATGAGTGCATCGCCAGGTCGAAGGGGAGGGG
>JABDLW010000142.1 GCA_013001805.1 Saprospiraceae bacterium
GCATCATACCCTCCAGAAATCACTTCAGTAGCAGAAAAATTTCCCACGCCAAGCAGGTCAAGATTTCCGTCAGCATTATGATCACCTATCTCCACCCCAAAAAGTGGTGCTAATTGCGCTTCTTTTGGAAGAGGATGCAGGGTAAAAGAACCATCGCCCATATTTTCAATGTAGCTCGATTGTAAATAATTCATCTCCAATACACGCATTCCAGAAGTATCAAAAGAAGTTAAAATTTGAGAAATATCAGCGCTGGCAAATTGACTATACTGAGGAAAAGCTCTTTTCACAAGTTCCAACTGATCTATTAGTACACCCCTTGGGGCAATCGGATACTCGCGACCATTTATGAATCGAGTATGGATGGCATCGCCGTAAGAATTATTGTCAAAATCTCCCCAATAGACGCGCAAAGGCTCACTGGCACTGGTCTTAAATGCCGTATTTTCTCCCAGATTGCCGGCGATATAATCGATATCCCCATCGTGATCCATATCCGCCCCAATGATGCTGTTCCAGCTTCCGGCATACGAGCTCAATCCAGACTCACTGGTTACATCCTTGAATTCTCCCCTGGTATTCTCAAAGATGCTAATCGGCATCCATTCGCCGGCTAGAAATAGATCAAGGTCATGATCCTGATCAAAATCTGACCAGAGGGCTGAACAAACCATCCCCGCCCTGGCTAATTCGGGTGCCTTATCGGTAGTGACATCAACAAAAATGCCACGGCGGTTCTCGAGCAAATAGCTCCTGGGCGTTTCCGGAAACCTTCCCGGCAATATACGTCCACCGACAAAGAGATCTAAGTCCCGATCGCCATCAAAATCCGCAGCCACCACACATGATCCACTGGACTGTATATCAGGCAATGCTGTTTTCGACCAGGTGAAAATACCCGATCCATCATTTAAATACAGACGGTCCTGATAATGGCCCTTATCAAAAAATTTAACGGAACTACCACCACTAACGACATATAAATCCAAATCCCCGTCATCATCCGCATCAAAAAACAGAGCCCCCATATCTTCAAACATATCGGAATCTGTGAGAGACCTCCCTGTAAAAGTCCCCTCATCCTCCTGGGTAAAAAAGGTCCCGGTTTGAAAACGGGCACCACCAATGTAAAAATCAATCAGGCCGTCGCTGTTAATATCACCAACCGCTATCCCAGGGCCCTTGTAATCATATAGTTGCATCAACAGTGGCTCGAGGGTAAAATCGCTATGATCGTTTTCCAGGTGCCGGTGCTCAATTCCCAACTCCTTGATTACATCCTTAAAAATTCTCTCTTCAGGAGAGATAATATCGTTTACCTGACCGGTCAACCTATAATTCATTTCATAAGTGGTGTCAGCTTGTAACTCAAAATAAAGATTTTTATTTCCATCTGGCCAACGTACTTCTAAGGTATCAATCAGTAAATCTTTTCCCAACCCAATGTGAATTCCAGATTCAGAATTTGAGAGATACCCCCTTACTGGAAAATTCTCGAAACGCCGCACTGTGCCGTTTATCTGATTGACCCTAACAACCGTCCCTAGTCCATCTTGATTTTGTGGTGGACCTTTAAATTTAAATCGAACGAAATGATTTCCATTTTGAATTGAGCTTTTATTTTCATACAAGAATGCTGGCGCATTAATATTATTTACTACGAAGTCTAAGTCCCCATCATTATCAAGGTCAGCGTAAGCCGATCCATTTGACATAGAAGGCTGATTCATGCCCCATTCCTCTGTACGATTATCAAAGGTTAGGTCACCGTTATTCTTAAAAATATAGTTAGGCAAATACACGCTGTCCAGCTCAAACAGTCTTTGCACTACATTGGGAATCGAAAGCTTCCCGGACCCCTGCTCGAAAGCATTAACCTGCGCACTATACTCTTGAAAATCATGATCCGTGACATCTCGTCTAAATCCGTTAGTGATATGAATATCACAAAAACCATCGTTGTCAAAGTCAGCAATTAACGGAGACCAACTCCAATCGGTCTCATGCAAACCAGTGAATCGACCCACTTCACTAAAAACCGGTTTTCCCTGCGGTGAGACCCCCTGATTTAATTGCAAGGTATTTCGAATAAACTGTGGAGAAAACCCACTCGCCAACGTCCTTCTGAAATACTGATAATTCATGCTAGAGGTCATGGTTTTCTGCCGAGCATTGGTGGGTGGTAACATATCCATCACCAAAATATCGGGAAGCGCGTCATTATTAATATCCGCGATGCTATTACCCATGCCATTTTGTGAGGTGTGAGTAACTAAGTCTGTAAGTTGATTAGAAAAAGTACCATCCTGGTTATTAATATACAGCAGATCATTGGCGATAAAATCATTGGCTATATAAATATCCGGCCAGCCATCTTCATTAAGGTCTGCAAACGCCAGACCCAAACCATATCCTTCAATTAGAATATTAGCGTCCGTCGAGACATCTTCAAAATAAGGATGCCCATTTACAGTGTTTCCAATATTTTGGTAAAGTCGATCCGTACTTGGTCCAGATCCGTCTATAATCGTGTTCAATTTACTAATGGCAGCGTAGGATTCATTGGCGTGTCTCATTAGATAAAGATCAAGGTCCCCGTCCCGATCATAGTCAAAAAATCCGGCTTGTGTGCTGTGTCCATCATCAGCAATGCCATACGCCTCGGCAGATTCCTGAAAACTTAAATCACCCTGATTGATGTAGAGCAGATTCTTTCTCTCCTCAGCGGCGCCAAAGCCACCGACAGATACATAAATATCCTGCCAGCCGTCTTGATTTACATCTGCAATCGAAACACCCATTGCCCAGACGCTGGTAGTGATACTTGCCTGCTCACTAATATCCTCAAAATGCAACTTTCCCCGGTTTAAATAAAGTTTACAGGACACCATATTACCGGAAAAAAATAAATCCTGTAATCCGTCATTATTCACATCAATAATAGCTACACCGCCACCAGTATAGATATAAGGGAAGTTAAAGTAATGAACAGAATCATTCTCGATAATCTTATTGTTAAAGTCAATACCGGAATCATTCGATTCAATTAGCCTAAACAACTGGTCTTGTTCCGAAGCGCATGAAAAAAGGCTGAAAGCAACCAGAATAATACCCAATATATCTGCTTTAATCATCATGGGATTTCATCCTTGCGCACAAACGCTTGAAGAGGCCCTGCATTATTACCCACCAAAATAACCTGCCTTCCATCGGCCAGCTTCATGCTTGCCAGGCTCTTTACATCGCCACTAGCAACAAAGCCATGCTCAACACTTGAAAGAGTGGTAAAGGATCCGTGCCCATCTCCCACTAAAAGAACCCCTTGTCCAGCATCGTTGCGTGCAGTCTCGGCCTCGGCTTGAAACATATTACCCGCCAAGACTAGGTCAAGGTGACCATCTGCATTAAGGTCATCAATTAATATATCATTGACAGAAGAAAGTTGTGCCTCCACCGGTAATTCGTGAATGGCAAATTGGCCGGCTCCCAGGTTTTCAATAAAAGAACTTGCGAAGGTACTCGCTTCGTAATGCAATGCTTTATCCAGCATTTCAGAGTCATAAATATCTGATAGTGTGGCCGAGGCAAATGCAGCATAGTTGGCAAACTTATCTTTTATAAAAGGCATTTGCTGCGAAGAGCATTGCCGGCCTCTCAGGGGAAACAATTGACCACTATTGTAATACCCAAAAACAATATCTAAGGTTTGATTATTGTCAAAATCATGGGCATATACCTGAAATGGCTGTTGCAGCGAGGCACGATATTTATAATTTAAGCCAAGATTGCCTGCCACCATATCTACATCACCATCATGATCAAGGTCACCTATCTCCAAGCTGTACCACCAACCCACTGCGGAGTCCAGTACGTCATTCTTAATCCTTTGCATTTTACCGTTCTCATTATAAAAAAGGGTAATCGGCATCCACTCACCAACCAAAACCAAATCCAGATCCAGATCTTGATCGACGTCGATCCAGGCAGCATCGGTGACGAGACCCGGAGAAAATTCCTTTCCAAAAACATCTTGGGTAATATCGGAGAAAATCCCACGATTATTTTCTAACAAATATGACGGTGGAGGTAATGGATATTTACCAGGAATAATTCGACCACCGAGAAACAAATCCAAGTCACCATCCCCATCAAAGTCAGCCGGACTTACACATGCTCCACTCTGAGAGATCTCGGGTAAGTTGGCGGCACTCCTCTCGAAATGCCCATAACCATCATTAATGTATAATCGATCTTGATAATTTTTCGATCCTTCCGTCCACTCATTGCTGCCACTCACAACAAATAAATCCTGGTCCCCATCACCATCTGCATCAAAAAAAACAGATCCCACATCTTCAAAGATTTTATCGTGCGACCAGGTGTCCTCGCTCGCCAAATTAAACTTACCGTCAATGGTCTGGATTAATATCCTTCCGGGTTGTCCCGCCGCGCCGCCCAAGTAGACATCGTCCAACAAGTCACCATTTACATCGGCCACCGAGATATCAGGACCAAGCTGTGAATACTTATGCGGCAATAAAATTTCTTTGGCAAAATCGTCGTAAGGCTTATCAATATGTTGCATTGCCAAATTGAGATTTGCGGCCTGATCGGAAAATGTTGGAGCAGAGGCCACTTTGTCTTTCATTGTTAAATTATCCTCTTGTTTAATCGTTATTTGTTGATTGATGGGCACATTTTGGAGCAGACTGAAAGTCCCATTGGGCCATCTGACTTCAATCTCATCAACGACCTTGTGTTCTCCCAGACCAAAATGGACAATTGGCTCCACTGCCGATTGAAATCCCCGTGTTGCTTGAAGATACTGAAACTGCCGATCCTCACCACTCTTAATTCTTATACTCGAACCCAGACCATACCTATTATCTTTAGCGCCTGTTAATTTAATTTGAAGATAATTTGTATGCTGCTGCTTGTCAGAATTATTTTCATAAATACTGGCTACATCATCCAAATTATTTAAGACCAGGTCTAAATCTCCATCTTGATCTAAATCTCCATAAGCAGCCCCCGTAGAAAATCCCTTAAAGTCAACTCCCCAAAAATCGGATTGATCGATAAATCTTAGATCACAATTATTT
>JABDLW010000155.1 GCA_013001805.1 Saprospiraceae bacterium
CAATAATTGATCCGTTTCATTAGTCCTTCGTTGTTTAGTACACGGCAAATAAGCGATACCCTTAGCTCTTTTATTAAAAATTGAAAAAAAATGATTCGAAAGAAAATTGCAGCCGGCAACTGGAAGATGAATAATACTCAAGCTGAGGCCATACAGTTGGCCAGGCAACTAGCCACAACTCAAATCCCAGAGGATACACTGGTCATTTTGGGTGTGCCCTTCGTATATATCAAAGACGTACAGAGCGCCATCAGCGGCACCAACATTGAGATTGCAGCGCAAAATTGCCATCAAGAATTGTCTGGAGCCTTTACAGGTGAAATCTCAGCATCTATGCTCGCCTCAATGGATGTAAAGTATGTGATTCTCGGTCACTCGGAACGACGGGAATACTTCGAGGAGTCAAATGAATTGCTCGCAAAAAAAACAAATACAGCCCTCTCGCAAGGGCTTAAAGTCATTTTTTGTTGTGGCGAAGCATTACCCGTACGAGAGGCTGGAAGTCATGTTGCTCATGTGAAGACACAATTGGAAGAAGGGCTGTTTCATCTATCCGCCGATGATCTTAAAAATGTAGTAATTGCTTATGAACCCATTTGGGCCATTGGTACCGGAGTGACTGCCTCCAGTGATCAGGCACAGGAAATGCACCGCGAAATACGGGCATTGCTGTCCAATAAATATGGTACGGATACGGCGGACCAGATGCACATTCTCTATGGTGGAAGTGTGAAGCCGGGTAATGCATCGGAGCTCTTTAGCCAGCTGGACGTGGATGGTGGTTTAGTTGGAGGTGCATCACTCAAGGCAGAAGATTTTAAGGCCATCATCCTGGCCTAATTATTATCAAATTGTCACCGATTTTGTATTCTCGATTGATGTTCTACGTTTTTAAACCAGGTTGAAAGGGTAAGTGGGACTAGAGGAACAAGTAAGTCTTCGTAACCAAACATGAAGTATAAAAGATCTTTCTGACTTAGTTGAGATCTGTCCGAACGCATCCAATATCTTCAACTATTAGGTGAGCTGAAATATTGGCAAATAGTCCATCGAACAGAGGTTCCTTCCTGAGCCTGCAGTAGATGATGTAGCCTTGAGGGATTACACAACCACATGTCTACCAAATTCATTAGCATCTGGCGAAGCAATTCTCCATGGTTGTTAGAATCCGGTAAGATCCAGATGCCAGGTTGATTAGAGCCGTTCTATATTATCGACATAAATGGAGTAGGAGAGAGTTAACTACATATTAATAAATTATTCTATATTTGAGTAACCTGAATCCTGGCTATGCCGAGTATAGTTACCTCACGATTTATCAAATGCCATGATTGGCTGAAGGAACAGGGTCGAATTCGATCCAGTCGTCAGTTTGCCCTTGAGTGCAATTATCACCCGCAAAATCTAAATGAAATACTCAAAGGTAACCGGGATGCTCCCCTGGAATTGATTCGCCTCTCAGTCGAAAAGTTCAAACTAAATCCTCAGTTCCTTTACTCCGGTGAAGGTGCTATGTTTTTAGATGACACGCAAAATGGTGACTGGCGAATCTTGACTATCGTCACCGACAATCAGGATCAGGAGCGTATTTTACATGTGCCTGTTCCTGCTCAAGCTGGCTATAGCGGTGAACAACTAGACCCGGTCTTCTTCCGCGATTTACCAGCTTATAACCTTCCCGACAGGAATTATCAAACTGGTACATACCGGTCTTTTGATGTGGCCGGAGACAGCATGGAACCAACGCTACTGCAAGGTGACAAGGTGATTTGCCGGTTTGTGAATCCTACAGATTGGATAACGGGCATTCGTGATCACCACGTATATGTGGTGGTGACACGCAATAGTGTTTTGGTGAAGAGGGTGTTGAATCATCTCACAAAGCACCGTCATGTGGAACTTATTTCTGACAATGACTATTATAAAAGTCTGCGGATAAACATTAGTGAGATTAGGGAAGTCTGGCATCTCCATGCAAAGATTAGTCAGTTTTCCCATTTACCTCCTCAAGATCCAAAAGCAAAAGCAACCGTGGACGAACTAAGACAGACACTACAACAACAGGCGCAAATGATAAATCAACTTTCAGCCACCGTCAATCAAATGGTGGGAAAAGCATGATGCACAAAATTAAAGGGAAAGTAGTATTTCTTGATCTGGGGCCCGGGTCCTGGGGTATTCTGGGAGAAGATGGGCGACAATGGTTACCGGTGGAAATGCCAAACCAACTCAAAGTGCGGGATGCCGAAGTGATGATCACAGCCAAAGAGTCTGATCTCGATTCAATGATTATGTGGGGAGTCCCGGTTGAAATCGTATCCTATCATACGCTACCGCGTGTCTGAAGTACCGTAAAAGTATTTATCAATTCTTTAGGGAAAAATGATACACCTTACGGTACCACTAGTCTGCTTCCTATTTCGAATTATTTTTATTGATCCTGAGATGCTTTAAGTGACTATTATTGTAGCCCTTTTTCATTCCATTTTCTTGCTGACCACCAGGCGGTATTCCCGGAATCAATCTGTTTGTTTCCCTTCTTAAATGCCATCATTGCACCTGCAGCTATCGCCGCTACCTGGGCTTTTTTGTCTGACCAGGTGTGATAATTCTCAGGACTGAAATATTTTTCGATAAAGCGTGTATTATAATTTCCTTCTCTAAACGATTTATGATCAAGCACAAAATTGCCAAAAGGCAAGGTGGTCTTGATGCCCTCGATTTGATACTCTCTTATTGCTTGCTTCATGAGTCCGATCGCTTCGTTTCTATTTTCCGCCCAGACAATGAGTTTAGCCAACAAAGGATCATAGTAAATTGGAATCTCGTAGCCTTGCCTGACGCCTGAATCAATCCGGATTTGTTCGCCGTTGGGTTCTTGATATTTCTCAAGGTGCCCCAGGCTGGGGGAGAAGTTCTCCAGAGGATCTTCTGCATAAATCCTTAATTCTATGCTGTGACCTCGTTGAATGACTTCATCCTGTACAAGGGGTAATGGTTGATTATTAGCGATATCCAATTGCCAGGCCACCAGGTCTAAACCACTGATCATTTCGGATACTGGATGTTCAACCTGCAACCTAGTATTCATTTCCAGAAAATAAAATTGATCATTCCCATCTACCAAAAACTCTAACGTACCAGCACCTGTGTACTTGCAACCTTTAGCCATTCTGATTGCAGCGGAAGTCATCTGATCTCGCAACATTTCTGAAAGATGGGGAGCTGGCGATTCTTCGATTACTTTTTGATGCCGACGCTGAATGGAGCAATCCCGTTCAAAAATATGCAATACGTTTCCATGATGATCGGCCATGATTTGCACCTCAATATGTCGCGGAGATTCCAGATATCGTTCTATAAATATTCGTGCATCACCAAAACTCTGGAAAGCTTCGCTGGCAGCCGTTTGAAAAGATGCATCTAGATCTTCCGGTGATCTTACGATCCGCATACCTTTACCTCCACCACCACCGGCCGCCTTTAGAAGAATTGGATATTGGATAGTGGAGGCAATTTCCTTTGCTGACTCCAGATCGGTGATCGGTTGGTCACTTCCAGGGACGAGCGGTATTTTCAGAGATTGTGCTAATTGCTTCGCAGACAGCTTGTCACCCATCATCCGCATGCTGGCAGGACCTGGACCAACGAAAATCAGTCCGGCATTTACTACTGCCTCAGCAAAATCGGCATTTTCGCTTAAGAAACCATAACCCGGATGAATCGCGTCGCATCTCATACCCTTGGCAATTTCTATTATTTTACCAGATTTGAGATATGACTGGCTCGATGGACCCTCTCCAACCAGATAACTTTCGTCGGCAAAAAATCGATGCGGCGCTTCAACGTCGCTTTCGGAATAGATAGCGACAGTTCGAATTCCCTTGGATTGGGCTGATTTCATAATCCGGATTGCAATCTCACCCCGGTTTGCTACGAGAAGTTTCTTAATCATACGTTGAGCTGACACAAACTGCAAGATAATAATTAGTACCGATCACTAAATTGTCTACTTACTTGCAATCATTAGCTTAGTTTGATTTTTCCAATTAGGTGATTAGTAAGAAAGAGGTTATTTTCGCGTGCTTGAAAAATACATGAGGATGATATCTGACCATGCCGGGCGTAAGGCCTATTACGACAGGATTGCCCGTCAAAGCGATAAACTCCATTATCGGAACCGGTTTTATTACCAAACGATCACCCGGTTGTTCACACGGATCATTCCACCAAATTCTGTTGTCCTCGAAATAGGTTGTGGCACCGGAGACTTGTTAAGTGCCGTGAAGCCAGCAAAAGGATATGGCGTAGATTTTTCATCTGAGATGATAGAAATCGCATCGGAAAAATATCCGGATTTCTCTTTTCAGTGTTCTGATGCCGCTGAATTTCAGATACAGGAACCAGTCGACTACATCATCATCTCGGATCTACTGAGCACATTATGGGATATTCAGTCCGTGCTCCATAATCTTAGGGAACAAGTATCTGCAAATACAAAAGTGATCATCTCATCACATAGCTATCACTGGGAACCTATACTGAGAGTGGCCGAGATCATGGGACTGAAACCACGACGTCCAAAAGCGAGCTGGCTGACAATCCAGGATATCAAAAATTTACTTGAACTGGAAAACTTTGAATTGATTAAGGCGGAGCGCAAATTACTCATACCAGTTTATATTCCTTTGCTACATACGCTTCTAAATAGATTTATTGGTAATCTTCCACTATTCAATAAGTTCGGTCTGGTCAATATGATTTCGGCCCGACCGGTGATCAATACGCGACAAGATTATAGTGTCAGCATTATCATACCAGCGAGAAACGAAAAAGGTAATATTGAACAAGCCATAATTCGTACACCAAATTTTGGTAAAACCCAGGAGTTCATTTTTATAGAAGGTCATTCTGTTGATGGTACTTATGAAGAAATGCAACGTGTGCAGGAAACCTACCCGGATAAGAAAATAGTGCTGATGCGTCAAACTGGGAAGGGGAAGGGGAATGCTGTGCGTGAATCTTTTAATAGAGCTACCGGTGACATTCTTATGATCCTTGATGCAGATTTGACTACCCCACCGGAAGACATGCCCAAGTTTTACGAGGCCTTAGCAACTAATAAAGGTGAATTCATAAATGGCTGCCGCCTGGTATATCCTATGGAAAAGCAGGCCATGCAATTTTTGAATTTTACTGCCAATTTATTTTTTGGAATATTTTTCTCTTTTCTGCTCGGGCAGAAGGTGAAAGATACTCTTTGTGGCACAAAGGTACTCTTCAAGAAAGATTACCTAAAAATTGAAGCCAACCGCGGATATTTTGGAAACTTTGATCCCTTCGGAGATTTCGATCTACTTTTTGGCGCTGCTAAACTTAACCTGA
>JABDLW010000159.1 GCA_013001805.1 Saprospiraceae bacterium
TCCTCGCTGTTTCACTATGTGGATGGCAGGCGCAGGGGTAAGAGCCGGCCTGAGCTATGGAGCCACGGATGAATTTGGTTATAATATCATCAGCGACCCAGTTCATGTTCACGATTTTCATGCGACACTTTTACATTTAATGGGTATTGATCACGAACAATTGACATTTAAATACCAGGGAAGGAGGTTTAGGCTTACCGACGTTCATGGTAATCTGGTCAAGGGTATTTTATCTTAGAGTGCCTTATTCCAGGGGACTCTCTAAAGATCGATCTATGATACCGAAACGGTATTTATTTGTAATTCGCTAAACGGGATTTCCAAATATGATTTCACCTTGCGAGATGACTTTGCATTTATCGGGCATTTCAGTACATTGTAGTACCACGAATCTGCCACAATTGAAAGAAAAAGTCAACATCACGATACATGACCTAGCCAGAGAACTGAATGTATCGCCTTCCACGATATCAAGAGCATTAAAAGATCATCCGAGCATTGGTGCTGCCACGCGCAAGACAGTGAAAGAGTTGGCAAGCAGGAGGGGCTATCGGCCCAATGCCATGGCGGTCAATTTAAGAAACCAGGAATCCAAGACCATTGGTGTGCTCCTTTCCTGGGTTAACCGGCCTTTTTTTGGAAACTTAATCAGTGGTGTTGAAGCTGCGGCAAGAGAACGTGGCTACAATGTGATAATATCACAAACGACAGAACGTACCGAGGTTGAACGGTTTAGTGCAAAAACCCTCTATGATATGCGGATATGTGGGCTCATAAGTTGTCTTTCCATCCACACTTTGGATTATGAGCACTTTGATCAATTTAAACGAATTAATACGCCCGTAATTTTTGTTGATCGCGTGCCCATGAACTACACTGCACATAAAATCGTAATTGATAATTACCAAGCTGCATATGATGCCACTAATCATCTGATTCAAGAAGGTTGCATAAAATTAGGCCACATTGGCGGCTCCTTAAAACAGGAAATTTATTCTGATCGTTTAAGGGGTTTTAAAAATGCCATCAAAGATGCGGGTCTCGAAATTTATCCTGGTCTGATCTCGCAGGGAGAGCACCTGGCCCTGGAAGAAAGTCAAAGGCTTGCACGCGATATCCTGATGAAGTTGCCACAGGCAGACGGAATATTTTGTGCCAATGACACAACTGCCATCAGTGTGATGCAAGCTGCGAAGGCAAAGGGATTATTGGTGCCACAGGATCTGGCGATCATTGGTTTTAATGATGATCCTATCTGTCAGATCATTGATCCTCAACTTTCTTCGGTTTATCATCCAGCCTATGAAATGGGTAAACTCTGCGTCGAAAACATTCTGGGAGAAATGGCAAGTGGTACCGGCGACGGCTCCAAGACTATTTTACAGGCGGAATTAAGAATCCGGCAATCCTCCCGTAAGAAAAGCGCATAGCTCCAGCTATCTCAACGGTATCTCATGCCCTCTCTTTATTTATCTGGACTTACTGGCAAAATCGAAAAAACCAATGTTTGTCAGCTCGATTTGCATGGCTTGCAATTCTTCGTGATCCATGGACTTGATTGGGAGTCTATTGTCTCCACAATCGATACCGATAGATTTCATAAAACCTTTTCCCGCTCTGGCACCACCATATTTCATCAGAATATTCACCATATCCACTGCTTGGTTTTGCTTTTTTTGGGCGGAGGGTAAATCACCTCTGGTATAATCGGTCATTAATGATCGATATAGTGGCGCCGCATAATTATAAGTACTTCCTACTGCTCCGTCAGCCCCGGCAACCAGACCTGATAGCAGTGCTTCATCCGTGCCCCACAGCATTTCGTATTTTCCGTTTTTAAAAGCTTTGCAGATCTGAAAATCCAATATATCACTACTGCTGAACTTTATACCGGCTAGTGCGGGTAAGGACTGGTCGGCTAATTCTAAGAATTTCGCCATAGAATAATTACCTCCGGTCATCGAAGGTATATGGTAATAATATAAAGGTAGTTCTGGTGCTGCTTCCGATACCTGGACACAATATTCAACCAGTTCCTCCTCGTTTCTTAATTTAAAATAGTAGGGACAAAGTATGGAAATGGCATCGGAGTTAAATTGAGCAGCGCACTGAGCCAATTCTTTCATTTCTGCAAGGCAAGTACCTCCTACCATACTGACCAATCTCAGATTTCTCTTTGCCTTCCCCCAATTTTCAATCATAGCCTTTTTCTCCAGATGAGTCAGTGACGAGCACTCTCCTGTTGTGCCTATGATAAATGCACCTGTCACCCCATTTAATTCATAAAATTCGGCGAGTTGGTCCAGCATTTTAAGATTAATTTTTCCTTCCGAATTAAATGGTGTAAATGGGGCGGCAATTAGCTCCGGTAAATCATCCATGTTGCTTTAAATACGTTTTATTGAGTGTTATCATTATAGCTATTAAATGAGCTGTTCTTATTCGAGTTTACTTGGTTATAATGCCAACTTCAGCGAATGCAGCAGGTGCTTCATCCAGGGTCTTAAGGCCCTTTAGCATGATGTATCTGCATTCCTGTTCCGGAATGGTAATTCTTTGCCAAACCGGACTTTTTTTAACATTACTAAATTCTCCCTTTTGCACAAGTTTAAAAC
>JABDLW010000163.1 GCA_013001805.1 Saprospiraceae bacterium
TTGCACTTCGCTTTTATTTAACCCTGCTGGTTTTTCGCATAGCACAGCAACTCCATTTTCCAGACACAGTAATGTTTGTTCTAAATGAAAAGTATGGGGAGTAGCAATATAGATAATGTCTAGCTCCTGTTCTTTGATCATGGTTTCATACGAACTAAAAGCAGACTTAACTAAATGTTGCCCGGCGAAAGCCTGTGCTCTATCCAGCGATCTGGATGCTACTGAAACCAAATCCGCATCAGCCACCATGGCCAGGTCTTTGGCAAATTTATTGGCGATCTTTCCGGGACCGAGGATACCCCACCTGACTTTTTTTCTATTCAAATTCATGAAATTATAGTAAGCTTAAGCTCATGTCTATAGGAATATGACGGCATCTGCAAATTACTTAAAATGCTAAGCGCAATGTACACATTTAGTACTGCCCGGCATTAAAGCGATCCTTTGAAAAGGAATGGGTTTTCCACAGCGATCACAAAGGCCAAAACTTTCATCGGTTGACAATCTCCGGAGTGCCGATTGCATCGCATCAAGTTCTTCCTGTGCTGTGCGTAGTGCGGCTTCCATCACACTTTTATTATTAATTGCGTCCATTCGACTGACCCTTCCGATCGAATTTTCCGGAGTGATGGGCTGGGTCATATCTTTCATCCGCTCAATTTTGTCTATTGCACGCTTAATTTTTTGGTGTAATTTATCTTCGATAAATTCTTTTTCAGTTGCATTAAAAACCATTTCACTCATGAATTATAAAACTCCCGGAAAATAACTGTCCCCCGCTTATAATTGCGAGATGGTATAAACCAGCAGGCAAGTCATTTACATCAATCTCCTTCCCTGAAATACTATTACCCTGTTTCACCGCTTGACCAAAATGGTTATAAATATTATAATTAGCGAAATCACCTTTCAGACCTTCCAGTCTGATTACATCCTGCGTTGGATTGGGCATTATCTGTACGATTTGCGTGCTCTCCTCGTAAATAGCTGAGGTGCCGGCTGCCAGTTCGTTAAAAAAATTCAGGGTAGCCAACAAGGCAGGAAGTACACATTGACCGTGATCTGCGGAACTGATTAAATCAATAGCTTGCACATCGGTTGCACCCTGACTGTTCATATATTCAGCAGCTACTACACTATTCCGGAAGTCAACCTGGTCATCTGCCATGCAATAGTACAATCGCATGGGAAATGCCGGAACCCAACGGTAGGTATCATTGTCAGCTAAAGCCACGTTTACCGGATGTAAAGAGTCAGCAAGTACCGAATTTACGAAGTCCTCGCGAAAAACATCTTTTGGGATGCTTTTACCAGTCGCAGCCCGCAAGGTGGATATCATTCTTGAATTCAGTTCAGTGACCGATATCGTTTCCATGGAAAAAGCGCGAATGTCTTCTACAAAATCTGCTTTAAACGCTTCTTCCAAAGTTGAATAGAGGTTCTGATACATCAATTGATATGACAACATGGTGTATGCCAGATAGGCTGGGAAAAAATATTCTACTGTATCAACCAGAATCTCCCGGCTCATCACCGTAGAAATCGCGTAGGGTCCCGACATTGGGGCAGCCGCAGTGATCCATAGGTCATCTGTCGGTCTTTCCTGCAGGGCTTGTGCCATAGCCATAGCGGCATGTCCTCCCTGCGAATAACCACACACAAATATATTTGGGATAGAATCTATCCCATTTTGCACAGCTAAATCTCTTCCTGCGATCAATAGATCGATCCCCGCACTAGCCTCAGTTTTAGCGTGTACATAAGGATGAAAGCCTCGACTATTGCCCAATCCCAGGTAGTCTGCCGCCGTTGTAATATAACCCTGGCTAGCAAAAATGAGGGCGAGATCTGCCTCGGAACTCTGATTCGAGGGGACGCTCTGCCGATCTGGAACTGTACCATGTTGATAGGCAATAATGCCTTTGGTGGCTGGCTGATCTGGCAGCGCCACGAAGCCGGAAGCCGTATCTGGAAGGCCGTCGGAACCCTCGGTCAGGTACAATACACGATAACCTGTAACTCCGTTATTAGCCACGATTCCAGATAAGGCCGTTAGTTCGGCACTGGAATAAACACCAAGAATGTCGGCCTGAATGATTGCTTGTCCCCAGATGCTACCCGTCAGTGTAAGAACAAGGTAACAAGTTGATAAACTCAGCTTTGTTATAGATTTTACCATATTTCAAAAGTTACTCTATCAATAACGGTCACCAACCCTAAAAGTTGGATTCGTCCCTTGCATTCTCATCGCGGTTCATAAGCCAAAATTACTTTTGAACTTTGCAGTTTCTCTAGATTCAGTTCGCTCAGTCTCTCTTTTAGCAACTTCTGAGTGTCCTCGCCTATGCGGGAAATCACCTTAAATAGATGTCGTCGGGCTCCCAGAGCCTGCGCGAACCTTTTATTTGCTTTTTCCATTTTGTCTAAGATGAATTGGTGGTAAACTCGTTCAGTTTCCGCACTTCCTTTTTCATAAATAGTAAATAGAAAACGGTTTCCGTTTAAAGTCGACATGTCTTCGATCAAGTCTTCCAAATCATCATTAACCTCTGTAAGTAAATCAAATTCGGTCCAATCGAGAAAAGGTATTGTATCCTCAATCCGGGGATCTAACCGGTAAATTAATCGCCTGATTAAGCGTACATCACACGACTTATGGTGATAAAGGTTCTCTATATCGTGTTTTACTGGTGAAATCTGATCCCTCAAAGCCAGCTCTCGTGCCTGGTATATTTTTATTTCATGAACCCAAGAAGGCAGCTCATCGTTCTTCAAATTCATTTGAAGCAAAAGTCTGTAAATCTCCTTCCAGTAGTCTTCCAGCATTTTTTCATTGATGGCCCAATTTGACTCCAAAAAAAGATCCAGCTCGTAGATGGCATACTGCAATGCTACCAACTGTGTCATGAAGGCCTCCTTATCCGGGAATGTGCTGAAATCTAACAGCCAGGGGATCCTACGGTAGTCAAAAAGTGCCTTAATTTTTTCTTTCAATATGACTTTGTCATTCTAATGAACCGAACTTTCAGAGTTACTTAAGTCGGTTATACTTTTTCAATATCGCTGTTATTTTATCCAGGGGCAACACTTCCACACCCCGGCCGCTAAATCCTCGGGGAATCGTAGCCATCATAAGAGAATTGATGATGGCTTCCTCAGTGCTTTCAACAGCAGCCAGAAATAGTGCCGACATGTGGTCATTGTGTAAATATGTCTGCGAAAGGGTTCTCATCGCAGGTTCATACGGAACGAAATTGACTTCTGCCGTGCTAAATGCTATCACGTAATCACCACTCCCATTTGAAGCAAATCCCCCGGTTCTGGCCAAACCTAACATGCCTCTTTTTGCGATTCTTTTCAGATTCCGGCTGTCCACAGGGGCATCTGTGGCAATTATAATCATACACGATCCATCACCCTTTTCTAATGATTCTTTAAAGGGAAAGGTTTCCAATTCCTTGCCGACAGGAACACCATCAATCTTTAAAACCCCGCCAAAATTTGATTGAACCAAGACTCCTAAAGTGTATCCACCAAGACGCTCCGGTAGCCGGCGGGAAGCAGTACCAATACCTCCTTTATAACCAAATGCAATGGTGCCGGTACCAGCACCAACACTACCCTGATCAAATGTAGTGCCTGCGCCGGTAATGGCCTTCAGGACATCTTCCGGAGTTACATGCATCCCCCTTATATCATTCAGGCGACCATCGTTAGTTTCTCCAACCACGGCATTTACCGATCTTACATTTTCATTGCCGGGTTGACCTAACGTGTATTGAACCACCGTGCTGATCGCAGTTGCGACATTAAGCGTATTAGTGAGTATAATGGGCGTCTCCAAATTGCCGAGTTCTTCCACCTGAGAAGAGCCGGCTAACTTACCAAATCCGTTTCCGATAAATATTGCGGCAGGAACTTTTGACTGAAAGAGGTTTCCGCCATGAGGTAAGATTGCAGTGACACCGGTACAGACCGAGTCGCCACGCACTTTGGTGAGATGCCCCACCAGTACGCCAGGAACATCTGTGATCGAATTTGTCTCACCAATTGGAAGAACACCTGGTGACAGGCCTAAATCCCTTGCTGTCATTTGAGCAAAAACACTAGCCGTGATGCTGGAAAAGAGTAGCAACGTACTCCATATCAAGATTTGACAACTTATATTTCTCACTAAATAAAATCTATGGTCGACAGGTAAATAGGGTTTTCCGCAATATGCTTCCGGGTGGGTTTAGACATTTTTCGGGAAATTGCCATGATTCTGACACTGGCATTATCCACGAAGTTCTTCATCACACCATGCAAGCCGATATTTTTCAACTTGGGATAGAGCGGATCGGTGATATCTAACCAGACCAATGATGCCTTCAGATTAAACTTATGCAAAAGAGACTCAAATAACCTGACCAACTCCACTTCCCGTCCTGGTAAGACATACAGTCCCTCGAAAGTCAGAAATTGAAAGTCCTTCGGATTGAACACTGACCGGACAAAAGGAATGAAAGGAATCACCTTTAAAAGAAGTCCCCCAAAACGATTGGGAATATTCTTCACCACCCACTTGGCTACATGGACCTGACAACCGGCCACTATTTCACCATTTTCCTTGAGAACAAAATAATCATTGTTCTGCATGATGTAATCAAAATGAACCAGGGTGTGTCCCTTATGCTGTTCGTCAAGTTTTTCCAGGAGTCCTGCGTAATCTTTTCTCTCCACCCTCGTCAGTCTACTATCGCCTTTAGGCCACCACCGGCTATAACCTAAAGTTGCAATGGTACCTTGCTGCGAATAACCCATTTTATGAAGAAAATTAAATGAGCGGTAATTTTTTCCTTCCACGGAAGCATAAAATACTGCTTCCTCCTGCTCATCGTCTACAATCAGACTCATTAGCTTTCGAGCATACTTTCCTACCAGACGTCTTTCACGAAAACGTACTTTACTGGCCAAAGAGCGAAAAAAATAACCCTTAAGCACCTGATTGCCCACCCTTACCCTGCGCCGTTCTATAATGACCATAGCCAACAACCCATCGCCATGGCGCAAGACCGCCAGTACCGGATCTTTTAAATGTCTTAGTCTTTGTTCGGTATTCTGATGCTCATAAAGAGTTTCGCTGGTACCCCAGGTCGTTTCGTCCAAAAACCTGATAATCTCCGGTGAAAACACGTGCTCACGGGTAATGGAAACCGGACCATCACTCAACAATATCTTACGATTCAAAAGATTTTTCTCCTCCGAATCCGCACTTTCTCCTTTTGTCTTCAGTTGTCTACCCGGCATATCTTTACTAGATCACTGACCAAAATAGGAAAAGATTATAAATTTGGCGGAATTGGTATCCTAATCGATAAATTGGTCGTGTAGTGATACCAGAAGACAATGGAGTCAATCGCTAAATCATGGATAAATTGTAAAGCATTGAGTAAATTGATGTCCCTAACTAGGTGATGAGGCGATATTTCATACCAACTCTATTTTTACTTGGCTCCCTGAAGGTCTTCTTCGGTTGCTCAACCAGCCAGTCTTCGATACATCTGGTGCCTGGTTTGGTGATCTCGCAGTCGGGTCAAGTCGTTGATAGCAGCATCTTTATCTCAGTACACGACAGTAGCTCCCCGGCAATAAGCATCAAAGGCGCGAATCTGGAAATCGATTTCGCCGGGTGCTATTTGACCGGATCGGGACGCCCTGAGAGACCAGATCTTTATTCCGGCATTGGCATAAGGATCGAAGGGAAAAACATAACTTTAAAAAATGCGATGGTCTCAGGATATAAAATTGCTCTGTTAGCCGAAGGAGTCGATAGCCTGAAATTAATCAATTGCAATTTTAGCTACAATTTTCGTCAGAGACTAGGGAGCACCCGGCGAAAAGAAGATCTCAATGATTGGTTATATTATCATCACAATGAAAATGAAGAATGGAGGAGATATGGTGCGGGTATTTATTTAAAAGAGTGTAACGATATTCTTATCAGGGAAAATACAATTACACAGGGGCAAAATGGAATAATGCTCAGTGGTTGTCAAAGGGCGCTCGTATACAATAATGATATTCGCTTTAATTCAGGTATTGGTATAGGCCTGTATCGGTCAAGCGATAATCGCATTCTTCACAATCGGCTGGATTTTAACGTACGCGGTTATAGCCATGGCGTGTATCAAAGGGGGCAGGATTCGGCAGGGTTACTTGTATACGAGCAGAGTTCGAACAATATTTTTGCCTATAATTCAGCAACCCATTCGGGAGATGGTTTTTTCCTGTGGGCTGGACAGCACACGATGGATTCAGGAACCGGCGGATGTAATAACAATTTAATTTATTCCAATGATTTTTCTTTTGCTCCCACCAACGGCATTGAAGTCACTTTCAGTTCAAATTATATTATCGAAAATCGCATTCGGGAATGCCGCTATGGAATCTGGGGAGGGTATAGTTATGACACAGAAATTCTGAATAATTTGATCAGCGATTGTGAATTTGGGATCGCCATAGAACACGGTAACCACAATAATATCATCAGCAATACCTTGAAATCGTGTAAGACAGGTATTAAGTTGTGGGACCGGAAACAACAACCTGCTGATTGGGGA
>JABDLW010000173.1 GCA_013001805.1 Saprospiraceae bacterium
ATATCACCCATTCAACTTTAGCTGGTCGCACTTTTAATCCGTGCACGACAATAGTGGCCCCGGTTAATAACATCCCAATTAAAAAGAACCCCGCTTGAGTATTTTGATCACGCAACATTTCCTGGAGGGGACGACCAATAGCGAGAACCGAAAAGATGGCCACCAAAATAACAATTACATAAAACCAAAGCTGCTTCTCCTTGCGTGTTCTGAAAACAGACATCCATTTTAAGTTATATTCCTCTACAAAAGAGTCCAAAACGTTTCGAATTAGAGTAGTCTGATCCTACCAGTTTTTGTTCATTTTTTGCGTGCCCAAAAAACGAACCAAAAAAGGGCACCTTTCCTAAAGTGCTTTGCTCTCGCACAATGCCTCAGCTCTTAAAATGCTGCTTCTCTAATCCGTGGTCGGTGGTTTTGGAACTTTTATATTTCCGATCATCCATCTTTCAGGTTTGGTGTTTCGTTTTCCTGCTCACACTTCCACTGATTAAGCCGCGACGCATTTTCTTCGCCACAGCACCACAACGGAAAGGGCCATCACCGAACCCCTAGTGCTAAGGATATATAGGCTAAGATAGCAAACTAATCAAAGGCCTCTGTAGAAGGCCTGATATTGGCCTAAGGGGATGAACCAGAGATAAAACAAGAATCCAAATAACAACTGGCCATTGGTCAAAGTACTAAAAGTAAAGGGCGAGCGCGCCTGGCTAGCCATTCGGACGGCTTTTTAGAATTTAGGTTTTCCCCGCCTATTTTAGGCTTAGACCTATCAGCCTCGATCCCCGCTCAACGGATCGTCGAATCGTCCGGGTTTTGGTACTGGCACCTGACCCGATCGATAGAATCTGGGGACCAAGTCTACGATCGCGACCGCAGCACGCCGGGGCCAAACATACAGGAATAAATATGCCTACTTATTGAAAAGCACCGCCCTCATTATGTATTCCTTTGAGCCAAAATGGGATCCAATTGGAAATAAGCCATTCTAGGGACATAATTTATTGATTCTGTGCACCCATTTCTACAATTGGGATTTATTTTGGACACATGTGGTTCCTCTTTATTTAGCATGAAATTCACTGGATCATTTTCCGGTGAAAAATTCCGCATCATTCCTGCCAGTCATATCGAGACCAACTTTCGAGAGTCAAAAGACCTGGATTACTGACTCTCGACAAACGTCTTAAATTGCTGGAGCCATTTTTCACCTTGTTTACGATACATACCGGGAAATAGGGTAGCTATTAGTTTTGGCATAAAACCACTAAAGCGAACGTACTCGAATTCATAGTCATATCGGGTACGGTTGTCATTGATTTCAGTGAATTTGCACTTCATCGTATTATCCATGTGTTTGTGGTGATAGCTAGTGTACCATCTCACAAATATCTATACACCAAAAGCAGGTCTTTTTCGCCATCTTTTCATCATCAAAAGTCTCACGTAGCGACAGCTATGCTCGATTTTGCTTCTTTAATCTGACGAAAAATCCCAGGCTTTTCTGTGTACACATAATTGTAAGACGATACACTGGTATCGTAAGACGAGGATATTAGGCAAGCCGATAGCAAATCAGATTTATATATGGTATCGAATTTCACCATCTACCTTGGTTGTATTTTGCTTTAGCGGCGCTGACCTTACAAGATACTCATTTCAAGCGAGTTATATGGGATTCCTTCTATTGCGTAAAACCTGGTGTATTCGTCAAACTCTCGCTGGTTAATTTCCTATCCATCATGTATTATACGTACAAATCAAATGTTCGGTTTGTTTGCCGGGAGATAACGGGTCTCAAGGCTAATTATCTATGGATGTGATAGAAGCGTCTGGGTTATAAATATCTACTGTGTTTTTCCATGTCCCATCGTATTGTTTCTCCCAAATTCCAACCTCTACAAAATAAAAGGTCATCACATCACCTGACTCATTAGGAACTTTTACGTATTTGTGGGCAATAACATATCCCAGATCTCCGGATGCAGCCACCCGGGCCTTCTGTGGTTCCCAATCAATTTCAAATCCAGGTATCTGCATGGATCCGTCTACCATTGCCTTTAATTGCTCGCGACCAATTATTCTGCCCTGATCAGGAGTCATCAATACTGCATCTTCAGACCAAAAACTTACAATTTGGTCGGCAGATCCACTTTGAGCGGCCTTTGCCCATTGGCGTGACAATTCCATCAATTTTTTTTCTTCTTTTTTTTGACCACCCGATTGTGCCATACATGGTAGAATAAAGACCATTGTGGACAACATCAGGATAACTTTTTTAGCTTTCATTTTTGCTTCATTTAAAGTTTAAAAATCTATTGATGTTGTAAAGCTATGGGAAAGAAATGCACAGGTACTGGACTGAGATTTCAAATGTCTGGACAGATTTTACATCCATGCAATTTCTGGCAGCGTAAACAGCTACATGATGGATTGTGAGCGAAATCTCAAAACTAATCGTAGCGGTACTCGGTGGGGGTTTTAGAAAATTCTTTGGTGAAGATTCTTGAAAAATAATTTGGATCTGCAAAGCCAACTTCATAAGCTATTTCCGAAACTGTTTTATCGGAAGTCCTCAATAGTTTGAGTCCCTTCTGCAACCGGTAGTTTCGAATAAACTGAGAAGGGCTTTGATTCCTTAATTCCTTTAATTTACGATAGACTTGAATTTGACTCATAGCAACAGATACACTCAATTGACTAACACCAAATGTGCTGTCAGATAGATTTTCTTCGACAGCATGTTCTAATTTCTGCACAAAGGCATTTTCTCGAGGTTTAAGTTTCGCTCTATTCTCGACTATTTCTAAAATGTCCTTTAAGGAGTAGTTTATTCCTTTTTCTTCAGCTGTTTCGATCTCATCTTGGGTAAGTCCTTTTTTAGCATTATCCAGATATCTGGTGCCATGATTGTTTATACCTAATTCAATAGCGACTCCTTTTTGATTAGCGAAATGTTCTGCCGCTGCGGCTATTTCTATTGCCGTTTTTGCGTGCCCTTTCACTGCTTCAATCGCAGCAAATGCATTGAGTGAAAGACCTATTCCTCTATTACTGCCGATTTTCTGGTGAGCCTGTATTGATTTCAGTGCGTACTGCAAAGCCATATGAGTATTGCCGTTCGCTAAGTATGTCCAGGATATTTCGCTAAGCGTTCGCGC
>JABDLW010000175.1 GCA_013001805.1 Saprospiraceae bacterium
ATTTCAATCCATTCCTTGAACTTGATTTCAGAGAAATAGTTGTTGTGCCAAAGAAGGGATAATTGGCAGTCAGATGAATGATTGTCCAGGAAGGATGTAATCTGGCTGAATGTTTCATGAGGACCAAGATGGAGGTTTAGAAATGTTGCATCCATTATGTGCAGCGGATATTCAGTAACCTTGAAAGGTTGTTGACGTTGAAGATCAAATGGTTGTACCGGCCATCCATACGAATTGCGAAATCCCATCGCGTTTGAGAAGCCCGCAGATGCATCCCGGGGAATATTGGCTTGATCTAAGGACCTCCAAAGTTCGGGAAGCTTTCCTGCCAGGTAATGATTCCTGTTGATCGATATACCTGGATCAATACTGTTTTTCTCAGAGACCAGGTCACGACAACCCAGCGATTGATGTACCCCAAGTTCAAATCCGGCTGAGGTAATCTTTTGCATAAGCATGCGGACTTTAGGAGAATGAATGCTGTAGTTGGCATTTTCAATAGGACCTTCATGCTCGCTCATGTAAGTTCTCTTGCTTGCCAGCCAAAAAAAAGTGGCTTGCAAACCATTTGCCTGATTTATTGACAAGATTTTATCAAAGATTTCTTCATCGGGATCCTGAAATGTCTTCGATATGACCTGAAATACCTCCTTAAGGCTAAAATGTCGAATGGCAGTTTTCAAATCGGGTATCCGATTATGATATAAATAATCAATATCATGGCTAACCCACAACTGGCTAGGCAATTTTTTTCGCTCCAGGTCCTGCAATTTGCTGCACTCCTCTTGTAATTGCAGTAAATACCTCAACACAAGATTTTCTGTAATGCAATCAAACCGGTGCTGGTAGCTTTTTTCGTATTTGAAGCGGAGTAAATGGTCAAAATGATCGGGATTATCATCATATTCCTGCAGGAAGTTAACCATGTAGGCACAAGTACCCAGTAGATCAGGTGCGCCATCGCTACTGAGGATGACCGGTTGCTTGTGCATAAGGAGGTGCTGGTCAAATTGCCTATTGATAATAGCCTCAATAAACTTTTGGGATATCCGGATATCGGCTTCAGCTGAATCGGAGATCAGCACATTTCCCTGGGGATGCTCTTTTAGCTGTAGGTAGAAGTGATTTTCCAGCAGGGAGAGCGTGTGATATAAAATTTGACTGACTCTCTTCGGGAGTTCAAACCTGACTGTTATTTCAGGTCCCGACATGATCAATCCTTACCTGATTGGCCTCCAAGAGATATCTCTCTCCAGTCTCACTGCAAGTCGCCCTCCCATTAATGTCAAAGTGCAGCCGTTGTCCTGCGCGGCTCATCCAGCCAATTTGTCTTGCCGGATTTCCGACAAGGAGGGCAAAGGCCGGTACCTCATGGATAACTACCGCTCCCGCACCGATGAAGGCATAGGCTCCGATAGCATTACCGCATACGATAGTGGCGTTGGCTCCGATAGTGGCACCCTGCCCTACATGGGTTTGCATGTATTCGGCTTTGCGATTGACGGCGCTGCGCGGATTCATTACATTGGTAAATACCATAGACGGGCCCAGAAAGACGTCATCGTCACAGGTGACTCCCGTATAAATAGACACATTATTTTGCACTTTTACATTCTTACCCAGATGCACCCCATTGGCGATAAAGACATTTTGCCCCAGGTTGCATCCTTCACCTATCACCACATCCGGCATGATATGACTAAAGTGCCAAACCTTCGAGTTGGCACCGATTTGCGCACCCTCGTCAATAACCGCCGTCGGGTGTGCATAATATGATTTCTCATCCATTTACTGATTGCTTATGATCGCTGAATAATACAAAGATACGGACCTATTTTACATCATCATGAACTCAACAACGCTGGAATTAAAATCGAATTCATGCAGTGACCTGTCTGGACTTGAAGTACGACCCCCTGTTAGTAGGGTAACTGGAATTTCTTTCAGCAGTTAGTGGCTTCCATTAGATCGGAAATTTACAAGACCAACTTCGATAATACCTGGGCAATTTTTTCCGAATCTATGTAAATGGTACCCAACAAACCGCCCAACTTATAGTTATCAAAACCTAAAAAGTATAAGTCCCGGTAGTCGCCCGTTCCGATGCAGTCTTTTGGCAAACCATGTTTATCAAAAAGCCCTTCGGTGTTCTCAAGTATATTTTCAATTCCGGTTCTGTAACCGGTGGCAAATATCACGGCATCAACTTGTACCTGTCTACCCGATTTAAAAGAGACCCCATCCGGATTAAAATGATCAATTTCATCCATAACTTTAATTTTTCCTTTTTTGATTTGATCTACCGTGCCCAGATCGATCACGGGCGTTTGACCGGTTTGTTTTAGCTGGTCGACGGGATGCATCCGGGAATGTTGCAATCCAAATTTAGTCAGGTCGCCAATGATGAGTCTGGTGGATACTTTACTTATTATCTTTCCTAGGTTAAATGGCAATTTCTCCAGCATTTTAGCGGTAAGTTGAGCCGGTTTTCCGAAAACATCGCGAGGCACAATATTTACCGGTGAACGTACCGATAAATAATTCTCTATTTCTTGCTCTGCCAGGTCCAGGGCAATTTCGGCACCAGTATTCCCCATGCCTATAACCAGGACTCTTTTACCAACAAAAGGTTGCGGGCTTTTATAATCCCGGCTGTGCATGATTATACCGGAATAATCATGCTGACCCGCTATCTCAGGTCTATAGGGAACCCGATTAGCACCGGTGGCAATGATGACTTGTTTGGCGGTGATGGTTGATCCAACTTTGGTCATCATTTTCCATGCACTATTTTGACGTTCGATTTTTACAATTTCAGTATCAAAATGAGGTTGAATTTTAAAGTGCCTGGCATAGTCTTGGTAATATTTCGCGAGTTGTTCCTTGGGAATATAGGTCGGAAAATCGTCTGGAAAAGGTAAATGAGGGAGATGGGATAACTGTTTGACTGTGTGGAGACAAAGCCGGTCGTAATGTTTATGCCACATCGCTCCAACCACATTGTCTTTTTCCAAAATGGTGAAATCAATCCCAAGTTTTCTCAGTCGCCCTGCGATAGCAAGACCCGCTGGCCCCGCACCTATGATCAGAATATTTGTCTTTTGATCTTTCGTTTTTGCCATTTAATCTTCGTATCAAAAGATCCCTTCAGATTATGTCATTGGGTTTAATTGGGAGCAACATTGGATGTCGCCTTGGTGTGATATAATAATAATCTGCCTACTATTGCATCGCCGTTGTAAATTGGCACCGAAGAAATATGCCCCTGTTCCGTCGTGTAAACAGGTATTGAGCGGCCAGCAGAAAAAAGATTTCCCGGCAATTCCTTTTTTGCATTAGCACCTTCTCGTTTCGCATTACTGGCAAGTTCTACCTCACCACTGCTCGAAACATATTCTATTTCGGTTATAAAGGTATTTCTGACAATCAATTCCATTTTTTCCCTGGCTGTCTTCCATGCCTCATCAGTCAAATCTTCGCTGAGGTAAACGGCATAAAAGGTGCTTTGACTTTTTAATTGCTCAATCTCATTTTGTTCTACAATAGTCGCTATTTTTTCCGTACAGGCTATCTGCTCTTCGTCCAGCCGATTCTCACAGTGTTCCACTTCCCATTTTTTCCCCAGATAAAAATAGAGATTACCGGCACTAAGAAGTAGAATGACCACATACCAGATCGCATTCTTTTTGAAATGTTCTTTCATTGTTTTTGATTAGCCCTCATGCAAACTATCCATTATGGATCATTTTCTCAATGCCCGCTTTAATATTTTGCCTGTTGCACTCATCGGCAATGCATCAACAAATTCGATCGACCGGGGATATTTATAGGCTGCCACCTTTCCTTTAATCCAAGTAATAAGTTCCTCTTCACTAATTTTACTTTGTCCTTCTCTAACTACAAATGCCGTAATCTCTTCACCTAATCTTTCATCTGGCACACCTATCACTGCAACCAGAGATATGGCTGGGTGGTTCATCATGATTTCTTCTACTTCTCTGGGATAGACATTTAAGCCTCCTCTGATAATCATGTCTTTGGTTCGGTCTACTATATAAAAGTAACCATCGTCATCTTTAATAGCAACGTCACCAGAATGCAACCAACCATCGCGAAGTGTAACTGCTGTTGCCTCGGGTTTACTATAGTAGCACTTCATCACATTATGTCCTTTATACAAAAGTTCACCCTTTTCACCTACCGGCACTTCTTGTCCGTCTTCGTCAACCAGCTTTACTTTCACACCCCAAACCGGTGTACCTATTGATCCCGGCTTCCTCACCTGACCCGGTTGATTAAATGTGACAACCGGTGAACCCTCTGACATGCCATAGCCTTCAAATATCTCCACTCCATACTTGTTCTCAAAATCAGTCAAGACCTGAACCGGCAACGCAGCACCGCCCGAAACACATCTCCTGAGGGTCTTTTTGATTTTTGCCACTTTCCCTGCTGCTTCATCTAGCGGGTGGTTTAAAAG
>JABDLW010000191.1 GCA_013001805.1 Saprospiraceae bacterium
CATTTCGACATTACCAATCCAAATTCGGTCTTCGATTTTGATTTTTGCTTGTAAAAAGTCTGGTCCTGAGTCATGATTCCGATAGCCACTGTCGATAATCTGAATCGACTGGTCTATAGTCGTAGAAAGGGATTTGATTTCAAATCGTTTTAGACTCCACACGTAGTAGAGTAAGTCTTCGGTGACATGTTGTAAATCGATCGTTCCTTTCACATTTTTCTTCTTTCGTAAATATTAAATACAAAAGGATGTGGATTTTTTTGATCCGGTTCATTTACTTGTTGACTGGTTAGCATCCAATTATTCGGATCAAACTCAGGAAAAAAGGCATCTCCGTCCTGTACAGTGAGGTCAATCTCTGTGAGATATATGCGATCCAGTATGGGAAGTGCTAGTGTATAGATTTCCGCACCGCCAATGATAAATACTTCAGCCTCGCCTGCCTTTTTTGCTATCGCCAGGGCTTCATGCAAGCTATGAGCTACAATAATTCCAGAAGCGGCGTAAAACATGTCTCTGGTAATAACAATATTGGTACGATTCTTCAATGGAACGCCCATGGACTCAAATGTCTTTCTACCCATGATTACGTGATGGCCTTTTGTCGTACGCATAAAAAACTTCATGTCCGCTGGCAAGCTCCAGGGAAGATCATTATTTCGTCCGATTACACGATTAGAAGACATGGCGGCTATAGCAGATATGATCATACTGCAAAAATAAGGTAATATAAACCGAAAGTGCTTACCACCATCCGGTTATTACATCTTGATGTAATCGAGATCACTCAGCTGCCAGCAAATTAGTCTGCATCATTCTTTCCTCCATCCATAATCTCGATGGATCGATATCCCCCTTGAGGTAACGCTCCATGATCAGGCCGGCAATGGGTGCCGCATAGGATCCTCCCCATCCGCCATTTTCGATAAAAACAGCAATGGCAATTTTGGGGTTCTCCCGGGGAGCAAAGGCATAGAATACTGAGTGGTCTTTACCATGGGGGTTTTCCGAAGTGCCCGTTTTTCCACAAACTTCGATGTTTTTGATTTGGGCCGATCTTGACGTACCCATGCTTACCGAGCGGGCCATTCCTTCAATGACAGGATCAAAGTGTCGATCGTCTATTTTCACCCTTTTTGGAGTCCGGTATTGGCTGGGCAATTCAATGGAAGGATCCAGAAAGCCTTTTAACAGGTGAGGCCGGAAATAAAATCCACGGTTACCTATAGTCGCAGCAAGGTTGGCCATCTGCAAGGTAGTCAGTTCTATTTCACCCTGACCAATGGCATTGGAGATAATATAGGTACTTCGCCAATCCCCTTTATTCTCGTACATGTCCTCGTAAAAATCGGCATTGGGAATAAGACCACTTTGTTCTTGTGGAATGTCAATTTGTAGCAGTGTTCCAAGTCCAAACTGATGTAAATAATCCACCGTCCGGTTAAGGCCCACTTCCGGATGAGTGAACCCATCGATGTTAATCAAATCCTGGTAGGCGGTGTAAAAAAAAGTGTTACACGACTCTTGGATTGCCCTGGTAACATTTCTGACACCCGGTGCCGCATGACACCCCCACTTATATGTTTTGTAAACAAACCCACCCGTACAAGTGATAAAACGGTCAACTGTGATGACCTTCTCCTGTAAAGCAATCAGTGCCAGTACTGGTTTAAAAATTGATCCGGGAGGATACTTTGCTTGCAATGCACGATTAAAAAATGGTTTTAATGAGTCCATTTGGAGCAAATTAAAAGTCTTCTGGCGATTGGCACTGACACTAAGTGATTGTGGATGGTAGGAAGGTGCACTTACCAAGGCCAGGACTTCTCCGCTAGCGGGTTCCAAGGCCACGATTCCGCCAATCTTGTCACGCATTAATTGCTCGGCATATCCCTGAATATCTATATCAATGGAGGTAATAATATCCGCACCGGATTTGGCATTAGCATCGCGGCTACCACCTTCATAAGAACCTACTTTCCTGCCGAAATTATCTTTAAGTTGATATTCCATGCCTTTCGCACCACGAAGATTGGCTTCGTAACTGGATTCCAGTCCACTGACTCCATAGTAATCTCTTTTGGCATAGCCAGTACCTTTATCGACGATTTCCTGATCGACTTCACTGATATATCCAAGTGCATGTGCAGCATAAGGAAATTCATAGCCCCTGACGCTTCGAACTTTGGAAACAAAACCGGGAAACTCATGCAATACCTCTTGCAATCTGGCATATTTTATTGGATCAATCTTATCTAAAAAAAGAAACGGCACATTGCGTGAAAAACGAACATCCCTGAAATCCTTTTGGATGTTTTTAAGAAATGTAGCTCGATCGATTTCCAAAATGTGGCAAAGTTTAGCCGTATCCATCGTCGGGTTTACTAAATTGCTTGTAACATATAAATCATACAGCGGTTGGTTATAAACCAGAAGCTTCCCATTGCGATCGTAAATCAACCCCCGGGACGGCTGAACTACTTGTTTTTCGATGGTGGCTGTTTCTGCTTTTAGCCGGTATGAACGATCAAACAATTGCATATATCCAATCCGCAGTAACATGAGTACTCCGGTGAGAATTATAACCGCCTTGATCACCATACTTCTTTCTTGCACGATGTTGTTTGGTTTAATCTTTAGGATTGAAAATAAAAACGTAAATCACTATAAAAATTAAAGACGCAATAAATGAACAAATAGTCTTTAGAAGTACATGGAATATCTGACTAAATTGAAATGCTTCGAAAATAAAATACCAAAATAGATGAAAGATCAATAAAATTGAACTATAACGTACAAACCAATTAAATCCAAATTGGTACTGGTTGGGCACTGCATTGATCTTGTATCCACCCCTGGGTTGAACTGCTCCTAAGACAAACGGCCGAATAAATGCAGTGAAAGTCGCTGCACTGGCATGCAAACCTGGAGAATCATAAAACAGGTCCACACCAATGCCGAGGAGAAATCCCAAAAAAATCAAAAGTGCTTTTCCAATTTGAATTGGAAGCAGCATAATAAAAAGGGGATAGATGAAAATGAGAATATAATTAAAATCAGTGCCCCCAGGATTAATACGATGAAAGATCAAACCCTGTAGCAAGACTAAAAGAATGAATCGCAGAATATTTCTAGTGATTACTCTTTCCATGCTGGCTGGTTGGCTGTTCTAGTTCCTGTTGCTCTTTGGCGGTGAGATTTTTTACTACATACACATAGTGAGCTGTTGATAGATCATTGGTCAGTTTGACATCAATGTCGTAAAAATTACTACCCTCCTGTAATGAATACCCAACGATTTCACCGACTCTGATTCCATGCGGAAACAATGCACTAAAGCCACTGGTGATCAGAACATCTCCTTCCACGATATCGGCATGCTTGGGCACGTCCGTCAATTTAGCAAATTTTGGATTACCGCCAGGCCATGACAAGGTGCCAAAAAAATGATTGCGTTCAATTGCTACACTTATTTTCGCATCACGATGTAAAAGAGATATTCCGCGAGCGTATTGCTCACTTACATCAATGATTACCCCCATAACGCCCTCGGACTGAACTACTCCCATGCCTTTTTCCACACCTTCCCTGCTTCCGACATCCAGGGTAAAGTAATTATCCAGATTTGAGATCGAATTGTTGATCACTTTGGCTGCCATCAAAATATATTTTTGTGTGCTATTCGAATCAAGATAACCGGTGGTAGGGCGATTGAGTTCTTGAAAAGTTGAAGTCATTGCACGCAATTCGGCGTTTTCTTCTGCCAGTTTTTCCGCAACTTGCGATAAATTGAAGAACTGCACCGTAGCATTATAATGATCAAGCAGCCAACCTGAAACCTGAGAAGATGAGCGAAGAAAGATTACATTTTGATGCGGATTAAATCTCACTACCAGATTTAAACTTACTATCTGCAAAAAAACAAAGAGCAGAACGTAACCGTACCGAAAGAGAAAATATAAAATACTTTGCATGCGGATCTACTATCCTTTACACACTTTTCCGATCGATCAAGAAAGAATACTTGTCGGTGTTACGAAGCGCCAATCCGGTACCTCTAACTACCGCCCTTAGCGGATCATCAGCAACAGTGACCGGTAATTTCGTTTTCAGCGACAACCTTTTTCGTAGTCCACGCAAAAGTGCACCTCCCCCGGTGAGATAAAGGCCGGTTTTATAGATGTCTGATGCCAGCTCAGGTGGAGTGACCTCCAAGGCCTTTAAAATAGCTTCTTCTATTTTACTAATACTGCTGTCAATAGCTTCAGCGATCTCTTGATAAGTAATCGTTTCCTGACGCGGGATACCAGTGAGCAAATCGCGACCATTAATCGCAAAAGGCTCAGGCGGATTATCTAATTCTGTAGAAGCTGCGCCAACGTTAATCTTAAGCACTTCAGCGGTTCTTTCACCAATCAGCAAATTATGGTTGCGGCGCAAATGATCAATTATGTCCATTGTAAACTCGTCTCCAGCCGTTCGTATCGATTGCTCACAAACGATACCTGACAGAGCAATCACGGCAATTTCTGTAGTTCCGCCTCCAATATCTATAATCATATTACCGACTGGTTCTTCCACGTCGAGACCGATTCCAAGGGCCGCAGCCATAGGTTCATATATCAGATAAGTCTCTTTGGAATCTACATGGTCGGCCGAGTCAAAGACCGCCCTTTTTTCTACTTCGGTAATCCCTGATGGGATACATATAACCATTTTCATATGTGTAAAGAACCTTCTCTTCTGGTCGATCATATTGATCATACCTTCAATCATGCTCTCCGCAGCTTGAAAGTCAGCTATCACCCCGTCCTTTAGCGGCCTGACAGTTTTGATGTGCTCATGGGTCTTCTCGTGCATCTGCATTGCGCGCGATCCCACCGCGATGGTTTCTCCCGTGCGGCGGTCAATAGCAACAATAGATGGCTCCTCCACCACAATCTCATCATCTTGTATAATGAGTGTGTTTGCAGTACCCAAATCTATAGCCAATTCTTGTGTAAAAAAATTGAAAAATTTCATTTCAAGCTTTTAATCCTGGTTATGGGGTAGCAAAGCCTATACCAGCTTCGCAAAAGAAACTAATTTTATTCAAATGAAGAAAGTTTTACAAGTATTTAAACATATTGTTTTTACAGATATTACATATTCATAATATATTGATTATCACAATATTAGTGGATGATTACTTGATAGAGATCTTCTTTATTTAGGTACCTCTGAGCCAAGGCCATCACCGTATCGGCGGTCGTATCTGAGAGTTTTTTCAAAAGTTGCTCAGTGAAGTTGATTGGGCTGTCTTCCGCGATATTGTTTTTTAGAACTTCCAGGATCTGAAGTGGACCATCCATCAAACTAAGCAGATAACCTCCGGTATAGTTTTTTGCCATTTGCAACTCTGCATCGGGAATGCGTGATTGTTGTAAAATGTCAATTTCTTTAAAGATCTCACGGATTACCTTTCCTACTTGTTGTCTTTCTGTTTCCAGACTAATAGAAAGGTATCCATGAAATTTCAGTGACTCCAAAGTGCTTTGCACTCCATAAGTAAGTCCTTTTTTCTCACGTATGTTTTTCATTAAGCGCGAACCGAAGTATCCTCCCAGGATCGTATTAAGTAGGAAAACTCCAGGCCAATCCGGATGATTCCGATTAAAAAGTGGCCTTCCAATCCGCAGGGCGCTTTGCGCCTTATTAAGATCATCCACTACCACCCCAGATCCTTGTACCGGATCGGGAAAGACAGGCATCCCGGCCACTATCCCCGAGGGCCAGTCTGATGTGAGCATTTCAATATGTGAGACAAGATCATGGGGTAGTCTTCCTGCTACAAAAATTTTAGCATTTTGGGGTCCAAAAAATGCAGTATGATGTTGGATCAGGTCCTCTCTTTGCACATCCAAATAGGCAGTCTGGCTACTATTGTATCCATATGGATGCTCCGGACCAAAATAAAGCTCAGTAGCTTTTCTATAGCAGACGACATCATTATGCGATAAATCTACCGCCAATCTTTGTAGTGTTCTTTTTTTAAAGAGCTGAAGTTCCGATTCCTCAAAAACTGGTTCACGGGCGATATCAATCAAAATTGGAAGTAGCGTGAGGACATGTTTAGTAAGGCAAACCAGTTGTAGGTGAATGTGGTCGAAAGAAAATGGGGATGAAATGCTGGCCCCGCAATGATCAGTTTCTTCCGCAATCAAGTGAGCTGACCGGGTTTTGGTTCCCTCTTTGATGATCCCGGCCAAGGTGGTAGCAGTTAGTCGTTTGTGTTCGTATGGCCTTCCAGCATCAAACATAAAATCTATTTTGCAAACATCCTGACTTCCCCCTTCGATCAGATAAACGGGAATACCATTGCTAAGCAGGATTGTTTCCGGCAGCGGAAAATGTATCTGATCGATCTGATATATGGGAGGAGATTTATATTGCTTCAACATCCATGGAGACGGCCTAAAGACTCATTTTTTAAATAAGGTGCGCTAAGTTTAAAAAATGAAAGGGAATCATTTACTTTTGTCTCAATTATTCATCTATTTATTTTACCCCCTGGTAACGCTACTTCCTTATGAAATTTAGCATTTCTTCCGCTGATCTTTTAAGAAAAATTCAACTCGCCAATGGCGCTATTGGTTCGAATACGGTCGTGCCAATTTTGGAAGATTTTCTTTTTATCATCGATGGAAATACATTAACTATATCTGCCACCGATCTAGAGACTTCGATCACTACGCAAACCGATGTCATTTCTGATAAAAGTGGTTCCATTGCAATTCCAGGTAAAATTTTATTTGACACACTCAAAGCTCTCCCGGAGCAGCCAATTACCATCGACGTAGATGAGTCAAAAAACAGTATTGAGATCACGTCATCATACGGAAAGTATAAGTTGTCAGGAGATAATGCAGAAGATTTTCCCACCATTCCTAAACCTGACGGCACCGATTCGGTGACTTTGAGCGCTCATTTACTGCAGGAAGCTATCGCCAAGACGACTTTCGCTACCAGTAATGATGAATTGCGACTGGCGATGACCGGTGTATATGTTCAGATTGATTTCACTAAAATCACCTTTGTGGCTACCGATGCCCATAAACTGGTAAAATACACTTTCTCAGGACTGGAGAGTGATGTCAATACTTCCTTTATTATACCCAAGAAGTCGCTGACGCTCTTACGGCATGCATTGCCTGAAAATGGACAAGTGGATATTTCGTTTAACAAGTCCAATGCCTTCTTTTCTTTCGGTGATCATAGCCTGGTTTGCCGGTTGATTGATGCTCAATATCCAAATTACAACGCTGTCATTCCAGTCGATAATCCCAATGTCATGACTGCAGCCAGAGTAGATTTACTTAATTCACTACGTAGAATCGCTATCTACGCCAATAAGACTACCAATCAAGTTGTCCTAAACATCGATGAAGGAAGCCTTACTATTGAAGCACAAGATCTGGACTTTTCCAATGAGGCTACTGAACAGCTCACTTGTGAGTACAATGGCACTCCGGTCACCATCGGCTTTAATGCTAAATTTATCATTGAAATGCTCAACGTGCTAGACACCGATGAAATCATCTTAGAACTGTCTACGCCCAATAAGGCAGGTATCATTCTACCGGGTGAAAGCCCGGAGGACGAACATCTGCTTATGCTGGTCATGCCAGTGATGTTGAGCCGCTAGGGTATTTGCCCAACTAAAAAATTCTTACGATGAAGGTTGGCTTATATTTTGGCTCATTCAATCCTGTGCATGTAGGCCATATGATCATCGCCAATCAGATACTCAGCTTTTCTGATTTGGATCAGATATGGATGATCGTCAGTCCACATAATCCATTAAAGAAGAAAAGATCTCTTGCGAATGACTTTGACCGCTTGCACCTGGTGAACTTGGCCATAGGTGACAACCTGCAGATTAAGGCGTCCAATGTCGAATTCGGTTTGCCGAAGCCATCTTATACCATAGATACTTTGGTTTACCTCAAAGAAAAACATCCTTCCTTTGAGTTTAGGTTGATTATGGGCGGAGATAATCTGATTTCATTTCCCAAGTGGAAAAACCATCAACTGATCTTGGAACAATACGGAATATTGGTGTATTTAAGACGGGACACCGATCTTAGCACGGCGGTCAATCATCCTAATATCTCTCTACTATCAGACCTGCCGTTACTGGATATATCTTCGACATACATTCGAAAATGTCTCAAAAAGGGAATATCTGTTCAATATCTGGTGCCGGACGCCGTTTTCCAGTATCTGGAAGGCAGCAATATGTATCGCCGTTAAGCCTAAAACATTAAGACAATTCATGTCGTTAATTGAAGCAATGAGACTGAACAAAGTTTTCCTTTTCCTTCTGTTGTGCCAAATTTGTTATGGTCAGGTTGACCAGGCGGTGGGTCAGTGGAAGTCATATCTTCCCTATAAATTTGGCTGGAGCGTCACCCAGAGTCCCGATGCCATCTACTATGGAACCCAATGGTCACTTCTAAAAATCAACAAAGAAGATTTAAGCCTGGAATACTTCTCTAAGGTAGAAGGCCTCCACGATATCGGAATTCAATCGGTCGACTATGATGAAGTAGAGCAGGTCCTGATCATCGTATACTCCAATAGCAATATTGATCTGATCTACGAAAACGAAATCGTCAATCTAAATCAAATCCAAGCAAACACGCAGATAGTCGAAGATCGCACGGTCAACGATGTATTTATTCAATCTCCCTATGCCTATTTGGCTTGCGGCTTTGGACTTGTGCAATTGGACTTACAGGCCCGGGAGTTTGGTTTCACAACTTTTACGAGCACGCCAGTGTACGGTGTAGCTATTGATCAAAATGAGCTTATTATTTCCACGGAACAAGGGATTTTCGGGGTAAGCACATCGGCCGGAAATAATTTGGCAGATTTCAGTACATGGTTGAAGAAGGGGTTTGCGGATGGACTCCCGGAAATACATGAAGGCACGCGAATATCAAGTAGTAATGGTTCTATTTTTGTGGGAATCGATGACGAAGTCTACCGAAAAAATGGTGACCGGTTTGAGTTTCTGCATCAGGAAGTTGGTTTTGATTTTCAGTTTGCAGTAATTGGAAATGACGGGATATTGACCGGCTGGAAATGTCGCACCGATTGCAATGGTAAAAAAGTGATGATCACTGAAAGTGGAGCCAAAAAGCAGGTGATAAATTGCAGTACAAGAACTTTGGATGCGGTAGTGGATCAAGAAAATCGGATATGGTATGCAGATGAAGGTCGCGATTACAGATACAGTCTGGGATTTACCGGTGATTGTCTGAGGATCACACCGGATCGGCCTCCTACACATAATGTTGCTCAAATAGCAACTTTTGACCGGAGACTCTATGTAGCTACCGGTGGTGTTTCCATAAACTATGGATATTTATTCAGGACAGAGGGTTTCTACACCAATGAGGAAGACAAATGGACGTCCTACAATTTGAGCAATGTGGCGATTCTTAAAGAAAAGGACATGCGTGACTTTGTCTGTGTTGAAGCCGATACCGATGGTACCATTTATGTGGGGACTTTTTGGGATGGACTGATTCAATATAAAGATGAAGAAATCACTGTCTTTGATAAAGACAATTCCAGCCTGCAAAACAGTGTAATAAATCCGGACCGTAACCGGGTAACAGACCTGGCTTTTGATGCCGAAGGTAATCTCTGGATACTTAATCACGACGCTCCTGAGCCTATCTCCGTTTTTACCAAAGACGGGGAATGGAAGAGTTTTGGTATACCGACAAATACCAACGTTGAGCACCTGGCGATCGATCAGGTAGGTAATAAATGGATTTCCGTAGGAGGAATTGGTTTGGTTGTATTGGACACCGGTGATGACTTGATGCTAACTTCAGATGATCGGTATTTGCTACTCAACTCAACCAACTCCGAGCTCACGTCAAATTCCATCAATGACCTTGCTGCTGATCGTGATGGTGGTATTTGGGTGGGATCTGCCGAAGGACTCGTGCTATTTAATTGCGGTAACTTTACTGCCGAAAGCGACTGCTTTAGTAATCGTCCGATTGTTGATCAGAATGGCATCCCGGGGGAACTTCTCGGAGAAGAAAACGTAAAAGCGATTGCTATAGATGGTGCCAATCAAAAATGGTTTGGCACAAATAACGGAGTATTTGTTCAAAGTGCTGATGGCGAAACGCAGGTTTATTCTTTTAATGTCAGGAATTCCCCTCTTTTTGATAATGGCATTATAGATATTGCCATAGATGGTGTAGATGGAGAAGTGTTTATCGCTACGAATAAAGGATTACAGTCTTTCCGGGGTGAGGCAACCGAAGGCACGGCATTTCATACATCGCCTATCACCGTTTTTCCCAATCCGGTACGACCGGATTACACCGGTCCGATTTCCATTAAGGGTTTAGCCGAAAACGCCAACGTTAAAATCACGGATATTTCGGGATTAATCGTTTTTGAAACCACAGCAAAAGGAGGTCAAGCCATTTGGTTTGGTAATGATTTTAATGGGAGGAGAGCTTCCTC
>JABDLW010000226.1 GCA_013001805.1 Saprospiraceae bacterium
AATTGTCTCCCGTCATAAAAAAATTGGGTGACTTGTTCACCCCTGGCACGGGCATTTAGTATTCTAATCTCATTATAGTTTTGTTGATAACTAAAACGCCGATCAACATTCAGCACTAATCCATCTGATTGTCCATCCAGAAACTGGAAGTAGTGGCTTTGACACCACCCATCGGGACTCTCTGGTATATAAGTAAATGAGCTACCGGACCATAAATAGGTCTGCTGACTGCTACTGTCGGGACTGACACGCCAATAATAGACACGCATGGGATCGAGTACGATTGCCGGTGACCATTTGATCAATCCGCCACGTTGATTTATCGTAGTTTCCTGTAGAACACTGCTATTAAAATGCATCGTAGTATCAATCTGAATAATATAACTTTGATCAACTGCGAGTGGATCTGCCGTGGAAGATATTAATTCCAGTTTTTCTTCTGACCATATACTATAATTAGGTGGGAAAACCGGACTTACACCATTATTGACGATAGGAATTTTTATCCCGATAGTGCCAGTAGATCCCATTAAACTGTTATTATTATATGCTGATCCCTCCGGAAATTCGTCGATGGAACGGTCTGGATTTAATTCGACAAGAAGTGTGTTGATGCCTCTTAAATCAAAACCATTTAATAAGGGGAGGACGACATTTATTGCCTGTTTAAAAGTGGTCGATTTGATCTTTTGCGATGATAAAAGTACTTTGTTTTTAGACGGGAGTTCATGAAAAAAATCAATCTGTATCGAATCATTTTGTTTGCTTCCTAAATTATAAAAATCAAACGCTATACTAAAAGAGTCTTGAATACTGTTGATAATCGGCGGATCAAAGCTTACCGATTCAAAGTCTATCGTGTAGTCAGGACCATCTAAGCGACTGAGTCTAAAAGCAGGATCTCCATGCAGAATCAACTGCTGCATAAGAGTCTTAATTCCTACCGTACCGACGGCATCAAAATCTGAAAGAACTCTTTGATTGATCTCGCCAATGCCATGATTTAGAAATTCACCACCCACCAGGGAATACCAATTTTTGCCGAAAACATCCAGAGCTGAGAGAAATCCCAAGCCAGATGTTGCCATGTAGATGATGGCACCCCTGTCTTCTGAAAAGATATTCGCCTCTCCCAAACTATTCTCCGAGGTAAAAAGATTGCCCGTGTAGCATCCCAGAGAAAGCATGACCGAATATCTATCTTTATTATCTAAAAATTGTGGATCTTCAAATCCATTGAACTGCGTGGTAAAAATAGACCCGTGACCGAAGTACGTTTTGATAATCAAACCATCATTAATTAAATCAATGACTGTCTCATCATTATTAAAGTCAATGACATCCTGTGATTGAATGGACCAGGAGAAGACGTCGGATTGGATTTCGTTTTCCTCTAGAATCTCGCCCATTTCGTTCAATTTATCGCGCAATACACCGATTTCACTCTGACCCACTCCTCCACCGAGGTGCAGCACCCTTTTCATCCAACCGCGATCTGCAATGGTTTGGGGTGCATTGGTAATCTGGTCTTCCATCACCTTAATCTTGTCCAAATAGAGTTGGACTTGTGCCGGTGCTCGTGCCGCCAGTCTTCCCACAGGTATGAGCGGCATGCTTGATTCAGTCCTGCTAGTGAGTAGATTATCAGACCCCGGTATTCCGTAGACAGGCAAATAATTCAAGCTGCCATCAAATAGACGCGCCTCAGCGTATTCCAAACCCTTCCCTATTAGAAATAGATATTTCGCACTGGACCAGTTTTTGTAAACGTAATTGGTGAAATTCTTAATACTCAGTGGATGCATGTCGATCCCATAAGTAAATTGATCAATCAGCTGTTGTATTTCTAGTATCTGAGTCCGGTAGTTTCCACCAATGTCGGACCTCCGGTAATTAGCATATTCTTCCACCCAGTTTTTTCCCTGGCCATCATCGTACAATTTTTGATTTGAAATAATGAGGAATTCTGCATCCGAACTGGATAGGTCAATAAAATCTACTGCGGAGATTGTCTGGGTGGGCAAAACGTGATCCGGGTGCACAATGGCAAGCGACCTACTATTGGGGCCAGAAGGTAAGTTGATCTTTATAAACCCATCAGCAATTGCACCATTAGATACAGTACCCGCGCTTAGGTCATAGACAATCGGTGGCATTCCGCCATGATTGAAATCCTCCAGCTCCAGATAAATGCCTTCTCGAGCCTCCTCTACCTGAATTAGGATGGATGACTGTAGGTCAAATTTAAACATTCGGGGAAAACTCAGGCTAATAACTCCAAACCTGATCTCATCTGAATCGTCGGAGGTGGTAGCGATAAAGGTGTTTTCGTCCGATAATCCCAGAGAAAGGGGAATGATGGTATCAACCAATTCAGCACCACCTGTGAAATCATTGCCCTGAATTAAAAGATCAACAAACTCTTGATTATTCCATTTGAGACTTACTTGAGTGGCCGGGCTAGAGCCTGTCATCTTGAGGTGCAACCTGGGATTAGGACCTAATGAACTGGCATCTTTTGTGAGGATAGTGAAATTGTGTGAACTTGCCTCTCTGGAGGAAAAACCTTCAGCCTGCGCATAGGTAGAATATCTTACATTATCAGTGTTTAAATACGGCTTAAAATGTTGTTGATTTAAGATAATCTTTTCCTGATGCAAATACCATGTTTTCTTGGGTGGGAGTGGTCCGTCCAGGACATTAGAGATCGCTTCAAAGCGTAAACCATTCCCCACGTTTGACCAGGTGAGGTAATACGTGGAGGTATCAGTGGTCAATCCATATTCCGGATTAAGCATCTGATTATCCGGATCCGAAAATAGAAACCGATCAACCTGTGAACGGTTCTTAGATCCAAAAAACTCCAGGTAGTCTCCCGGAGTCAAAGTACCTTCTTCCTTGTTACAGTGGATCATACGTTCTTTACCTAACCAGTAAAGGCGAAAATCTGATGCATCTATTTGACTCAAAGGCGCTCCGGCATCGATGAGCTGCTCGGCGGTGATCCGGTAAATCCCGTCGTCTGCTACCCTAATTTTTAAGTACTCTTGATCATAGGAAATCCACTCATTTCCATACAGCGTATCTCCTTGACTCACCATCTGCCCATACAAGGGCGCGATTAGCCCAAAAAATGGTAAAAGCAGAGTTAAAATATATCTAATTAATTTCATCCTCAATCCACTCAATAAACGTAAAACTACAGATAATGCTTAACGGCATCACGGCATTTTAACGTTATTTTTACCGGCTTATTGACATCCTTGCCTATCATGGAAGCTGATTTTCTTTCTTTTGTCTGGCTTCAGCTCTAAATCAAAGTATATTTACAACCTTAAAGGACACGAATGGATTTAACAAATATTCAAAACAAGGTAAATCAATATCAAAAAATTCTTGAAAACACCGAGCAGTACCGCCAGGACTGGCATACCTCGCTGAAGCAAATGATCATTGATCAACTTGAACATATCATAAAGGAGACTGGATTGGCCGCGAAGGTCGAGGTAAAATCGGAGCTGCAGCACATGGAAGCAGTTGCTTTGTCACTGGGCCACGTGGAAAGTGGAATCTCAGAGAAAATCGGAGAAGCCAATCGAGTCCTGATTAAATCAAACGGTAATCTGGTATATCAACAACTGTTTAATGGCAAGGTAATGATTACCATCATGTTTCCTTTTATTGAGGGATTGGGAAAACCGCGTCCGCCTAAAAACGTTGAAATCCTGAGGCCAGCCGAACTTAAGCCACCTTTTTTGTTGAGGCATGTGGAAGAATTTCTCAAGGAAATCATCGGATGGGAAGATTTTGATGATGATGTACCACAACCAATTGGTTTTCAGATGGGAGGCATACCGCAGGATGAGGTAATTCAGCAGCCATAACCATTACTCAATTATTTGACAATGCGATATTATATATTCAAATTTTCAATTTTTACCATTTTCATATGCCTGCTCGCCAGTTGTGGTAATGACAATACTGCCGAATCATCTTCGGAGAGCCTTTTTGATGTCATTGCGTCAAACAGTAGTCAAGATACCGTCACTCAATTTGGTTTTGAGGTAGACCTGGTGCGAATCGAGCAAGAGTTCGATTTGATGCATGGTGACCGGAAAATTCCAGTCCAGATAGGAGACCGAAATAACAATGGCACTCCTGACAAAATGTTTGCCATGGTCGATGTACCTGCTGGTCGTCTGATAAGAATGGCGGCATTTAATTCGAGTGGAAATGCTGATCCGGCTACTGCCCTGGTTGGAGTCAATGCGGTCAAGGATGGAGAAAAACTGGAACTGCTTTCGGCATATACAGCGGATGGTCAATGGGACGGCGATGGCATCATTCTGGATAATGAATGGATTGGTTTCCGTTACCTGATGCAGCCACCATTTGCTTTTGACATCATAGGAAAAAGACAAGAATCGCTTCTTACCTCAGACCAAATAGCTGGATTGGATAATAGGTCTGCCTGGGGAGGTGATGCTCTGGCTGAGGGCCAGTCGCTTGGTATAGGGAGTCCGGCATTGTTTGATCAGGCAGATATCATTCCTCTGAGCAGCTTTGATACAAAAGAAATCACTGTCATTGAAACCGGACCATTAAGAGCAGAGGTAGAAATTGTCACCAGGGGTATTCCCATTCGGGGGGAGAAAATTGATGTCATGATCAAATGGCAATTGGAAGGTGGCAAACATTGGACAGGTCTGGAAGTATCGATATTATCCAAAACCGATCTCAATCTACAGATAGCTTTTGGACTGCCGAAACATAAGGATGCCACAGATTTTACTCAAGGCCTGATTTCAAACACACATTTTGCTTATACCTACGGTTTGCAGGATGCCAACGGCGAACAACTGGGCATGGCTATCCTCGTGCCGGGCAGGTATGAGGTGGATACGTATCGCGAAGATCCACACAACTACTTTTATTTAGTTAATCCGCAGCAACAAAAAGTGCAATATCGGGTAATGGCATCCTGGGGCAAAGGCAGAAAGATGGTAATCGATGAAGTTGATTTTATCAACGTCATCAAGGAATATTGCGCTCAATATGGAGCCACCGTGCAGATCAAATCTGATTTTCATCTGAATTGACGACCGTTGGGGACGGCGGAGGGATTGCTATCAATTAATTACGCATTAAATAAAATCATAATATTATAATAAATTCGTATCTTTGAGGCACAATTATAATTCTCTGGATATGAATCTATTTAAAAGGAGACAGGAGCCCTCGCCGGCAATACAGCTCTTGACGAGTGATGGTGAGCATACCTCATTGCATGTAACTTTCAGGAATGGTGAGATTCACATTAATTCAGATGCTCTCGATCAAGGCACATACCAATTGATCATCAACCACGGTAAAAACCGCGAATGTAAACCGTTCACGATTTTATAGGTTTTTCGAGCACCGAAGGTGGCCATACCACAAGAGGTGCTTTAAAATGAGACTCAAGTCAATACTTAATATGTAAGTTTGACCAAGCGCAGACGCTTACCACGTACACTGGGTATTATCAATTCGTTGGCATCAGTCTGAACTGCATTTTTTATCTGCAATTTCAGTTTTTGATTGTCCGTGCTCATTAAACTACGTCTGGTTATGTCCCCGGCACCATTCAAAATATATTCACTTACAGTATTCTCGTTACGGATTTCATCGTTGTACAATACCCGTAAAAATGATGGGTTCTTAAACAGAAAATATGATGAATATGCGGCTTCGTCATCGTTGCTATACTGGCGTTTAGGTAGCAATTTCTGCCAGTGTGAAGTGCCATCGGGATGAATGGCGATCATAACCAGGTCTTCATAGTAATAATCCACTGAAAATCGCGAAGAACCATAATAATCCCGTCGACCGCCATACGCAAGTCTCTCGTATTCTTTATTTTCTTCGGCCAATAGCAAAACACCGCCATCTTGCCGCAATACGACATCTTGAACATCCAAATTGTATAAACTCTCTTTCTTAGGGTTGTATTTCCCGTGAAAATCGGCAACCAATTCTTCATCATAGTTAACCGTAGCTACCTGATAATCCGTTAAGTTGTCGGCATTCAATGACACATGATAAATACCATCCGTATCACCAGCATTCCGATCTGAATGAAGTCCTATAATGGTGATTCTTTCATTTAAGTTATCGTATTTAAAATAAGCATCATAGGTAAGGAAGCCTGGCAGTGGAATAGATGTTTGAACAAATTTTTTGGTTAGCGCATCATATCGAAAGATGTCCATGGTATGATCTTCCTTTTTATAACGATAATTATTTCGCTCAAAAACCAAATACATGGTTCCCTCGTTTGTAATCATTGTCTTCCTGTAATCTTCTCTAAAATTGACGTTGGCAAAGTCAAAATCGGATTCCCATAACAACTTTCTCTCTTTTAGATTGTAGGCAAATGCACTGACGATCCGTTCGTTGTCGATTTCTGTCATCAGAAACACATTACGGTCTTCTGATTTTACAAAGCGAAACTTCGGCCGAATAAGGCCCTTTTTTATCATCACCAGGGTGTCGGTGTGAGTTAAGTGCACTTTCGGATCGTACTCACGTACTTTAAAAATCATCGTATCCCGCCACTCGTCAGAATAAATGACATGAAACCGATCCCTCTGGGAAACAATATTTACAATGCGAGATCTCCGGCTATCCAGTTCTACTTCACTAGTCCAGGA
>JABDLW010000427.1 GCA_013001805.1 Saprospiraceae bacterium
ATATGGGGGACTGCTTGAAAATCGCTCATTTGGGGGTGTTCAGGTATCGCGTACTTTTTATGCCCGGGGTCAAACCGGTCAACAGCTATTAATTGGTGCCTATCAAGCCCTATCAAGGCAGATTGCGGCAGGAGCAGTCACCATGTATAATAGGCATGAGATGCTTGATCTCGTGTTGATCGATGGTAAAGCTCGAGGCATTATTGCTCGAAATCTGCTAACTGGCAAACTCGAAAGACATGCAGCTCATTGCGTCGTCCTCGCTACTGGTGGGTATGGTAATGTGTATTACTTATCTACTAATGCCATGGGTTGCAATGTATCTGCCGCCTGGCGAGCGGTGAAACGCGGCGCCTACATGGCCAATCCGTGTTATACGCAAATACACCCCACCTGCATTCCGGTTTCTGGCGAATATCAATCCAAATTGACCTTAATGTCAGAATCTCTAAGGAATGATGGCAGAGTCTGGGTGCCTAAGGAGAAGGCAGACGTTGAAGCGATACGGACAGGATCCATTAATCCGGCAGAATTGCCCGAAGAAAGGCGTGATTACTATTTGGAGCGCAGATACCCCGCATTTGGCAATTTGGTACCGCGTGATGTTGCCTCCAGGGCGGCGAAGGTAGTTTGCGACGAAGGGAGAGGAGTAAATCCTTCCGGATTGGCCGTTTTCCTTGATTTTGCTGACGCCATTCAACGCTATGGCAAGTCTGAAGCCCATACCCAGGGGATACATAGTCCGGATGTTGCCACAATTACCAAATTGGGTGAACAAATTGTGGAGGAGAAGTATGGTAATTTGTTTGAAATGTATGAGAAGATAACCGGTCAGGATCCCTACAAAACGCCCATGATGATCTATCCTGCTGTACACTATACCATGGGAGGCTTGTGGGTAGATTACAATCTTGAGACCAATATCCCCGGTTTGTTTGCGCTGGGAGAATGCAATTTTTCAGATCATGGTGCAAATCGACTGGGTGCTTCGGCTTTGATGCAAGGATTAGCTGATGGTTATTTTGTGATACCATATACCGTAGGTACTTTTCTGGCAAAGGAAATACGCACACCTGCTTTCTCAACAGATCATGAGGCTTTTGCTGCAGCAGAAAAAGAGACTGATGCCAAACTGCAAAAACTGCTGGATATCAAAGGGTCTCAGACGGTGGAACAGTTTCATCGCAGGTTGGGATTAATCATGTGGGATTATTGTGGGATGTCACGCAATGCGGATGGATTGACCAAAGCCAAAGTACAGATCCGGCAATTGCGAGAGGAATTTTGGAAGGATGTGATTGTTCCTGGTGCAAAAGAAGAATTTAATCCGGAATTGGAAAAGGCTACCCGTGTTGCTGATTTTATGGAACTGGGAGAAATTATGATTGATGACGCCTTGAATCGACGGGAGAGCTGTGGAGGTCATTTTAGAGAGGAATACCAAACTCCGGAAGGAGAAGCCCTGAGAAATGATGAAGAATTCACCTATGTAGCTGCCTGGGAATGGGTAGATGGTCAGGACAGCATTTTACATAAAGAGCCGTTGAAGTTTGAGAAAGTGGAGCTCAAGACCCGGAGCTACAAGTAATTTTGAGATCACAATGCTTTTTGAATCGAAATGGATGGTGTTGAATAGTAATAACAGTTTGAATATCAAGAAATGTCCGATATGAAATTGACCTTAAGAATCTGGAGACAAAAAAATGGCCAAAGTCAAGGTAAGTTTGAGAACTACGAGGTGGATGCCAATGTACATATGTCATTTCTGGAAATGCTGGATGTACTAAATCAGCAACTCATAGAAAGCGGTAGAGATCCGGTTGCTTTTGAACACGATTGCCGCGAAGGTATTTGTGGAGCTTGTGGAGTTGTCATTGACGGCCGTCCGCATGGTCTGTTGAAAGGCACTACTACATGCCAGTTGCATATGCGTTTCTTTAAAGACGGAGAGACCGTTACCATCGAACCGTTCAGAGCAGATTCATTCCCAGTGATTAAAGACCTTGTTGTCGACCGCAGTGCCTTTGACCGCATCATTCAATCCGGAGGGTTTATTTCGGTCAATACAGGTCAGGCCCAGGATGGCAATGCCATTCCTGTGGAGAAGGAAAAAGCAGGTAAAGCTTTTGATGCCGCAGCTTGCATCGGATGTGGAGCCTGTGTTGCCGCCTGTCCGAATGCATCGGCCATGTTATTTGTATCGGCAAAAGTCGCCCACTTACATCTTCTGCCCCAAGGAGAAATTGAAGATGAGACAAGGGTGGCGAATATGGTGCGGCAAATGGACAAAGAAGGATTTGGTAATTGCTCAAATGTCTATGCTTGTGAAGCCGAATGTCCCAAAGAAATCAGTGTGGAAAATATTGCTTTGATGAATCGGAGATATATAAAGTCAGCATTGACCAACAATAAATAAACTCATAGGCTAAACAAACAAGGAAAGACCATTTTCCCCGAGAACTTTAACATATGTTAAAATATTAAAATAAAACATCTAGTTGTGCGCTTAGGTATAGAAATAATTTACATTTGTGTTCTACTCCCATGAGCCGTAACGATCCCTCCGGGTGGATAAGAAAATCCCATAGTTTTATGATCTCATATCTATGACATATCCAAATCCGGGGGGATTTTTTGGTTTCTAATAAATTTAACCGGAATTATGTATTTGCAGCAAATAGGGCTGGGAATAAAAAGTCTACTGCATATTTGCGGTTTAGCGTTTAGAAATTAGCACTCCCGGGTGTGCGGGGAAATGCAATGACATCTCTAATATTTGACATTCCTGTCACGAATAACACGAGACGTTCAAATCCCAAACCGAATCCTGCATGTGGACATGTGCCAAAGCGCCGGGTATCCAGATACCAATACAATTCATTTTCCGGAATGTGCATTTCCTGCATTCGTTTTTGCAGGACATCCAGCCTTTCTTCGCGTTGCGACCCACCGACAATTTCGCCGATCCCCGGAAACAAAATGTCCATCGCTCCTACCGTATTATTATCTTCATTTAACCTCATGTAGAAGGCCTTTATTTTTTTCGGATAATCAGTGAGAATTACTGGCTTCTTGAAGTGTTTCTCCACCAAATAACGTTCGTGTTCAGATTGAAGATCAACTCCCCATTCATCAATGAGATAGCTGAATTTCTTCTTTTTGTTGGGTTTAGAATTGCGTAAAATATCAATGGCTTCCGTATAAGTCAATCGTTCGAAAGTATTGTTTACAATAAACTCCAATCGCTCGATTAGTGTCATTTCTGACCGCTCGTTTTGTGGCTTGGACTTTTCTTCCTGGGCGAGGCGATTAGACAAAAATGACAGATCATCCTTGCACTGGACCAAGGTATCTTTTATCACATACTGCAACATGGCCTCGGCCAGATCCATATTATCAGACAAATCAGCAAAAGCGACTTCAGGTTCTATCATCCAAAACTCCGCCAGGTGACGTGAAGTATTGGAATTCTCGGCACGAAAAGTCGGGCCAAACGTATATACCTTTCCCAATGCCAGTGCTCCCAACTCCGCCTCTAGTTGTCCCGAAACAGTCAAATTTGTTTCTCGCTCAAAGAAATCCTGCTTAAAATCTATCCCCCCGCTTTCGGCAACAGGCAATTTTTCCAGGTCAAGAGTGGTGACACGAAACATTTCACCTGCCCCCTCCGCATCTGAAGCGGTGACAATAGGGGTATGCAGATAATAAAACCCGTGTTCATGAAAAAACCTATGAATGGCAAAAGATAGTTGATGCCGCACCCTAAAGATGGCTCCAAATGTATTGGTGCGAAAGCGTAAATGAGCGATTTCCCGAAGGAATTCTAAGCTATGTTTTTTAGGTTGTAATGGGTATTTTTCGGGATCAGCTTCACCATAAACAACCAGGTCCGTTGCCTTGAGTTCTACTGATTGACCCTTGCCCATAGATTCCACTAAAAGGCCTTTGGCACCAATAGCGGCGCCGGTGGTAATCTTTTTTAATAGGTCAGTTGGTGTATTTTCAAAATCCACTACCACTTGCAGGGTATGAATGGTTGACCCATCACTTAGGGCCACAAATTGATTATTACGAAAAGTGCGTACCCAACCCTTTACCACCACAATTTGTCCGGTGATTTCCTTACTTAGAATATCTTTGATGCTTACCGCTTTTTCCTTCATCCTTCTATTTTTGAAAGGGCGAAATTATCCTTCTTTCCTGAGAAAAAGGGCATTGCAGAGCAATTACCGATTGAGTTTTACTGCACAGACCTGAAAAAATGGTTAGCGGTCGTCAAATTCTGGCGGAAGACTGACCGTCGTTTGATAATTGGAGTAATTATAGAGGGGATTTCGTATCGGCCGATATATTTCCTCTGAAACCATTTGATTAGACTGGGTGTAGACCCATATTTCATTGATGTCCCATACCACGATCTCATCTCTTGCATCACCGGTGAGATCCATAACTGCCGTGCATAAATCAGGATGTCCATCATCGGGAAAACGTACTGCCCTTCGACCGTGTCCGTCATACAATCCCCCCTGTTCTACGTTAGCGGACAGTAGGAAAAGTTCTTCCGTGCTTCCATTCCAATTTACCGGCAGGCACATACTTCCGTGCTGAACGGGCTCAAATTCTTTGTAGCGTTCTCCCTCCGCATCATACAGATTTATGATACCTTGATTACCCCAAAAGTTTATAGTCAAGGACTCTAAACCGGGAAGATCGTCTCTTAAGTTGGCTACAATGGGATTCTGTGCATGTCCAATATAGTGGTGCCTCAAAATGTTTCCATCAATGTCGGCAAAAATCATCCCCTCGTCACTGGCGGCGCATAGTATCTTTAATGGGCCACCCTGGTAAAAAGGTACAATGGCTATACCATCGGCATGGTCAGTGACCTGATCGTCCAGAGACCAAAGCACTGTTCCATCATCATCAATCAATGAATATCCGATAGCTAACTCATCTTTGCCATCACGATCAATGTCATAGGCATAAGGATAATGTCCGGTGCGACAACTGCCAGACCACATGATCTCAAGGTGTTCATTGAGAGCCCAGTACTGTTTATAGCGGTCTTTAATAATTAAGTCTTGATCTCGCCCAGTACCCCGAAAATCTGCAAAAAATATGCAATCGCCCAATATCCTGTCCGGTGGGTCAAGCGCTCTCATTCGCTCCAAAGCATTCAAAGATGCGGGAGGTGTAGCTGCCTTATACTTAAGTTTTCCCGTAGCTCCTTCCACAACGATAATTTCCTGACCCTGGCAGTAGATCACTTCTGTTAATCCGTCACCGTCGAAATCATGGATTTGAAAAGCTACATCATTGGTCAGATGATCTTTCCAGCGATCTGGTTTTCCTATCCTCCACAACTGTTGGCCATCAAATGTCATCGCGGTAAGGCAGCTTAATTCACTAAAAGCATCCTGGGGCCCATGATGTACAACCTGACCCACCAGCACATCCAAGGTGCCATCGTTATCGAGATCGCCAAAACGAAGGTTTCTACCGACACCAAATCCTTGAATATCTATTTTCTTATAAAGTCGCAACTGGGGATTGTTTCTTTGTAAGGTTGCCTCAACTGAAGCAACCGCTTGCTGCCGCTGTTTCAATTCGGCTGCTTCCTCAGGGTTGCATTGTATGCGGATATCTGAAAAGTATGCCGGGCCATCGGCTATTAAAGCTATCCGACCGCGGGAATAAGTCGCGTCTTCAGCCAATAGATTTTGACCATCAGGGAGCTGTAACTCCACTATGTTTCCGGCTACAGTGATCTTGATGTCATAAAATGCATCGGCCGGCGCATCAAAACTGGTGCTAGCCAATATCAATTCAGTTGGCTGATGTAAAGCATGTGCATGATTTACTTTTTTGATAATGGCTTGGCCTTGATGTGTTCCTACAAAATAGTAACAGCGACTATTTTGATAACGTATGGCTATACCGGACAACGCCGTATCCGGCGTTGCCAACCGCAAGTCTACCGAGTAATTTTGCCAGAGCGAATCACCTGCTACCATCATAGGATGGGTAAAGCGAACGGGATTGCGCTCCACTTGTGCAATAACTCTTTCATTCTGATGGGTGAAAACTTTCCAGCATCTTGCAGACTCGCGGTTATGATAGAAGCTGCTTATTTGCCATTTTCCGATTGGCTGGCAAGCCGAAGTGAAATGGTACTCGGTATGGGCACCTTGGTCATTAGAAATCAGACCCGAAGGCATTTCACTGAAATCATCGGCCAGCAATATAGAATCAACCACTTGATACGGCAGCATTATGGAATTCATGGACCTGTCGCTCAGAATTATATTAAATGGGAAGATGCCTATTAGAGATAATAAATTGAATGAGAACAGCAATGGTAGCACGTATTTTATTTTGGTATTCATTTTTAGAAATTGACAGTTGCTGAAATGGTGGCAGAATAAACAATATAGCTTTATTGTATCAATTGCGATTGGATAGATTTGTTATTAGCTGTTTAAGAATTGAATTAGGTGATCAGAGCCCATAAACATGACCTCCCGATATCTGATTTAAGGGAATCCTAACCTTCTTTCCGTTGTTTGTGGTAGTCAGAATTTCTGATCCTCCCCAGCCGATTTTAAGAGATGTTGAAGGCGATATGATAAAAATAAATTTCTAATCAAGCACTTCATCAATGCTAGTAAGGAGCTGCACTGCTTCTTGGTAAGTTGAATTGACTTGTGAAGCATCGTTAATACCTGCATAGAGTGCAAGGTCACAGCGATCAAGTAGTAGTAATGTCTGCTGCGCAATATGACTATCAAGACCGTGTTGCTTGAATACTTCTGATATTTTATTCTTGGATAAATCAGAAGTTGGAATACTAAACTTATGTGAAATAAATTGCTTGAGGCTAACGGCTACTTCTTCATAAAAAAGCGTGTAATTTGCCTCTTCCATTAGTAGTTTGGATTTTTCCAGCCGGGCTTTGGCTACGGCTTCCGGATCAACTTCTTTTATTTCAGTTTTCCTCCTGGAAGAGCGCCAACTAAATAGTAGGAAAGCAAAAACTGGTAAAATGTAGGAAGCAAAATACCAGGGACGGAGGTAAACTGGCTTTCTGACTTTGGTCAAATAAAGACTGTGTGAAATGGGCTTAACCGCTTTTTCTGTGACTAAAGTATTATCACTGGCAGCATTGGTGACACCAGTGCCTTGCAAAACTGTGACTGAGAATGAATCGGACACTGTGCGGAAAATTGCCGCGACCGGATCGAAATAAACAAAAGAAGGATTGATTTCAAATTGCCCCGGGTTATGCCCTATGATCAAGTATTCGATGGATTTCTCACCCCGCACGGAGTCGGTGGCATTGATCATTTTTTCCTCTTTTATTTTCGCGTCAAAACTTTCAAATCCTGGTGGAAAAATTAGAGAAGGAGGTCTGATTGTTTTTACATCGCCATTGCCAGTGATAGACAGGACAAGGGAAATGGCATCGTCAGTTGTAACTTGATTAGGGGCCAATTTAAACTGCACTGAGAAATTTCCAACAGCGCCGGAAAAATTCTTTGGAGAGTTATCGTAGGCTGAGCGGGCAATGAGTGTTAGCCCATTTGAGTTAAGGTTTTTTCGCTCCAAGCCAAAAGATGATAGAAGTCCCCGGCTCACGCGTGATTTACTAGGTATTCCTACCTGGACCACCATGGGCTCTATTTCTATCTTGCCGCCTTGCTGTGGGAAGACAGCAACCTTTCTCAGCACTTTGGTGCTAAACTCTTTACCATTAACAACCTCTTTAATTACGGGTTCCTTATAAGTGTCCAGGGCCTGGGCAAAACATCCCGCGTAGCTGCTCTCCGAGAGAATATTATAGTTCTCAATGTTAATTTGGGTGTAGATTTTATAACGGATGACAACTTGCTGACCGATGTATACGTGGTTTGAGTCAACTTCCGCTTTGATCATTATTTCTGGCTGACCATCCGTTCTGGCCACTTGATCCGATCGCAATATTTCAATGGTGACAGGATTTGATTTGCTGGTCTTCCCTTTGCTTACCAACGTAGCGGCAGGTATCGTAAACTTACCGGCTTTGGTTGCTTGCAGCATATAACTATAAGACGTGGATTTGCTTGACTTCCCATTAATGAAAGAAGACCGAAAAGATTGGGATGGTCCACTGACGACTTTAAAAGGACTGAAATTAGGGGGAGTAAAGTTCTCTGCATCAGCATTTTCAATGATAAACTGAATAGTGAATGTACCACCGACCGGAATCTGCTTTGCGTCGAGCTGACTGTGAAAGCGAAACTGCTGTGCCTGAGAACTTAAAGGTAAAATCAGGATCAGTAACAAGTAGAAATATTTCATCCCGGATTGAGCCATTATATTTTGGTCACTTTTAGTTTTTTCTTTGGCTTAATTGGATCTGGTTTTTGCAAAAATGGAAATTCCCCAAAATCGAATGACTGCCTCTGATCGGTGATTCTTGACTCCTGGACAATGCCTTCTGGATTCGGCAGGCAAAGGATCTCTCTCGGAGCGGTTTCGTACTGTTCATCTTTATTTAACAGATAGGCTGGTTCTATATAGAAAGTACCGGCATCCTTTGGCTTCAAGAAATAACTATAACTTACTTTTTGTGAGCTTACTCCATTTACGATACTCATGGTTGATGATTGATTTGGGCCACCAATCAACTCAAATTCCGAAAAGGCAGGTGCTTCAAATTCGCCTTTGATATTGACAGCAGTAAAACGAACTTCGAAATAGTTCCCCAATAGGATAGTATCCCTACTTATTTCAAGTACAAATTCTTGCTTGGTTGCTTGCTGAGCTATCGACAGTAGCGATAAGCAGATAAATGAAATTGCAAAAAAGATTCTTTTCATGATGTGGCATTTAGAGATGATTACCAATCTTTAGTTTTCTTTTTTTCGCCGGCTTCCTTTTTTCGTAGTTTTTCCTGTACTTTTTGATCTTCCTCTTCAATTATTTCCAGCAGTTGCATGGCCTGCTCTTTAGATAATTTTTGCTCTAACTCCTGGGCTTGCTCGGGCTGATCTTCATTTTCACTTTGTTGTTGCTGCTGATCTTGCTCCTCCTGGTTTTCCTGTTGTTGCTGCTGCTCCTCCTGCTGTTCATTATTGTCCTTATTTTCCTGTTGTTGTTTCTGTTGTTCTTGCGTTTCCAACTCACGAAGAGCCATTAATAGATTTTGTTTGGCCTGTAGATCTGCAGGATCGGCAATCAACGATCTTTTGTAGGCGTTAACGCTCTCATCGTACTTACCATTTAGATAGTGAGCATTACCCAGATTATACCATGCTTTGGCTTTTTCTCTCGGATCTTCGATCAAGTCAGCAGCTTTCTCATACTGTCTCGCAGCTTCTTCATATCTATTTTGATTAAAAATAGCATTACCCAGATTAAATACTCCCTTGTCGTCCGGGTTAACTATTGTTGCCTTGCGATATGCTTCCTCAGCCGAGTCGTACTTTTTTAGATCATATGCTCGGTCGGCCTCTCTTTTTAGATCATGAGCCTTGCCTTTTGCCTGGGCCATCAAATTGCAAGAAATCAGGAACATACCTATCAATACAAAAACTCGCGACCACATGATATCTACGATTTGGGTTTAATAAGTAAATTATTCGAGAGTGACCAAAAAAGGATCATACCTAAAATCCCCATGCCAAGAAATACCTGGTAATAACTCTCATATTCAGTAAATGATCTCTCTTCAAATTCGCGTTTTTCCATAACATCGACTTTTTTATCAATCTCATCAATGATGTCGTTGGCGCTATTAAGGTAAAAATAACTGCCGCCACCTTCCTGAGCAAGGGCTTGTAGTAAGGTTTCGTTAAGTTTAGTACGTACCGGCTGTCCCTGGTCATCTCTTTTCCAGTCTTCGTTACCTCTCACCTGCATCGGAATGAAGGAACCCTGGGCAGTGCCAACTCCAACAGTAAAGATGATCATTCCCTCTTCATGCACTGTTTTTGCTTGTGTGAGGGCTTCGGTATCATGATCTTCCCCATCACTGATTATAACCATGACCCGGTGATACTTTTCATCACCGGAAAATCCATCTTTGGCTTTCTGTATCGCATCCCCAATGGCTGTTCCCTGACTCCCCGCCAGACCTGGATTGGCAGACTGTATAAATAGCTGTGCCGCCGCATAGTCGTTGGTTAGTGGCATTTGCAGATAGGCGTTGCCGGCAAATAAAATCAAACCAATTCGCTCGCCTTTCAACTTTTCAGTCAGCTGCATGGCAAATCGCTTGGCCTGATCCATGCGGCTAGGAGCTACATCCTGACTATACATGCTATTTGAGATGTCGAGTGCAATAAAGATATCTGCACTTTTGGTGCTAACTTTCTGGCGCTTGGCTCCCCATTGTGGGTTTGACCAGGCAATAATCAACATTAAGAAAATGAAAATGATCAAGGCATTTTGCCACTGCCGTAGTCGCGGAGATGTGTTTTGTGCCAAGCCCTCGACTAAAGTCAAATCACCGACTTTTTTGCCCTGATTTAAGTGCCATTTCCAAGCCATAGCCAAAAGAAAAACCAGGGGAATAATTCCCAATAAATACCACAGATGATCTATGTGCTCAAATCGAAACATTAAAAATTGATAAGTTTTTCCCGGGTTATTTCTTTTTTACCGGATCGATGGACCGATTTTTTTGGTATCCCTTGAGAATAAATGCAAATGCATGCCTCAAAGTTCGTCCTGTGCCCTGATTTTAAAATCATTTTTCTAACCTTTCAAAAATTGGTTCTCATTGGTAAATGCATTTATCCATTTTCAAGGATATGTACGTAAAACGCTTAATTTTAGTATCATGTGCAGGAGGAAGAGAATTAAGCCGACCCTGAGAAACCAAGGAAATTCATCACTATACCTTTTAAAAGTGGTCACTTCTCGTTCTGTCTTTTCCAATTGGTCAATCTCATTGTAAACCATGCCTAAACTCTCTTCAGAAGTCGCTCGAAAATATCGACCACCGGTGATTTGCGCTATTTGATTTAGGAGTTCCTCGTTTATCATCACTCGGGCGTAATCAAACACATAAGAGCCATCACTTCTCTTGCCCTGAGGAGTGAGTGCCATACCTTTGCTCCCCACACCTATGGTATACACGGTTACATCAAGTTCGCGGGCCATTTCCGCAGCTGTCAATGGTCGAATGTAACCCGTATTATTATCGCCATCAGTTAATAAGATCACAACTTTACTCTTAGCATCGCTGTCCTTTATTCGATTTACAGCCGTGGCAAGACCCATGCCGATGGCAGTACCTTCCTCCAGAAAGCCACATTGCAATTGAGATAAAAAACGTTTGACAATGCGGTGATCCGATGTCAGGGGACATTGTGTAAAGCTTTCACCAGAGAAAACTACCAATCCGATGCGATCATCCTGTCGCTTATCAACAAAGTCAGAAGCTACCTTTTTACTCACTTCCAATCGATCCGGCTGAAAGTCCTTGGCCAACATGCTGCTGGAAAGATCCAATGCGAGAATGATATCAATACCCTCCGCAGTCACTTCTTCTTCCTTCAGCGCCAGCTGAGGCCGCGCCAAAGCAAAGATCAGAAAGGTGAGGCCTGCCAGATAAAGTAAAGGCAAGAAGCGTAAAGCCAGCACTCTCATTGATTTATTACCTCCTTTAACCTGAAGAGAACCTACCTTGAGAGCACCAGTAGGTGACTTATCCCGGTAAGCATACAAGTAGTAGATCATGCCCGGCACCAGGACTAGTAATAGTAGAAACCATGGCTGATCAAACTCGATATTTCTAAGTAACTCAAACATCCTCTGTTTCCGTAATTTCCTCTTTCGTACTGAGTATAAATAACTCAGCTTTTTTCATGAAATCATCATGAATACTTATCTCCGGCTCAGCCTTCGCAAACTTAATTAAGTCTGCCATGTTCAGAATCTCCGAAAGGCTGGCATTCAGATCGTCACCTAATACCTTTACCTCACTAAAATCAAGGATTTCAGAAGTTGTCGATTCAAGTGCCGGCACTGCAAATCTGGCCTCGATATAGGCGCGAATGATGTGTGTAAGTTCAGATTGATACGCTTTGATTTTCCCTTGTTGCCATAGCTTCTGGTGACGAAGCTTCTCAAGATCAGCCAGTGCTACTTCGTGTGCAGGTAGAGGTATCTCCACAATGACTTCTTCAGGTACGACTCTTTTCTTGCGTAGGAAAACTAAGCCGATAATTGCCAATCCGATTCCTAAAGCAATTAGGTAAGGTACAAGGTCCCTGAGTGAAAAGGGTTCTCTGATAATGGGCTTTATCGGAGCTAAACCTGTAGAATCTACGAGAATGCCCGCCACCTCAATGGCTAAGTCATTTGAGTAGGTAGTATCCCGGCCACTTCCCGTATCATATGGTAAAACCAGGGGTGGCAATAGTATATAGCCGGTGTCAAAAGCGGCCACAGTAATTTGTTGGTGAAAACTTCCTGCACCTTCCTGGATCCAATTTTGCCGATTTAAGGGATCGATGCCAAGTCCCTGCCAGGACGAAAACGATATCGAATCAGGCTCAATGGGTGTATCAGAATTTATCCGGAGTTCGATTACTCGTTGGTCACCAATAAGCATTTTGTTGCTATCAATGACACAAGTAAAAGAGGGCTGAGCTGATAAGTTCAGACAAATACACTGCACGAACAGATAACCGCCAAGCAACCTCCAATCCATAATTTCTAGTGCGATCGTTTTTTAAAAAACCGGTGTAATGCCAAGATGTAAGACTCGCGACTCTCCAGACTGATTAGATCTGCACCACAGCGCTTGAAAAGGTCGTTTAGTCTTTGCTCCTTTTCGGCAAATGCAGTTTCGTGATGTCTGCGGGTAGCTTTGTCAGATGTGTCTATGATCTGCCGGGAGCCAGTCTCGGCATCCATAACCTGCAATAACCCCGCTCGTGGCAAGGATTTCTCGAAAGGATCATACAGATGCAGTCCGATGATATCATGTTTCCTTGCGGCTATTTGCAAAGGTTGATCAAAGTGTGGCGCAAAAAAATCACTCAAGAGAAAGCAAATACTTTTCTTCTTTACTATGTTATTAAAATACTCCAACGCATGTGAAATGTTGGTAGATTCACTCATAGCTCTCCCATCAATTAGTTCTCTTATGATACGCAATATATGTTTCTTCCCTTTTTTTGGTGGAATATAGAGTTCAATTTGCTCACCAAAGAGAATCAAACCTACTTTATCATTATTGTTAATTGCTGAAAAAGCCAGCACGGCGCTTATTTCGGTAATCAGGTCTCTTCGCACGTACATCTGGGTGCCAAACCCCGCAGAGGGACTAATATCTACGAGCAACATGACAGTCAATTCACGCTCTTCTTCAAATACTTTAATGTGCGGGTGACCGGTCCGGGCAGTGACATTCCATTCTATGTTCCGCACGTCGTCTCCATATTGATAATCACGCACTTCACTGAATGACATTCCCCTGCCCTTAAAGGCACTGTGATATTCACCAGAAAATAACTCTTTGCTGATGCCCTTGGTCTTGATTTCTATTTTCCTTACTTTCTTAAGGAGTTCGCTGGTTTCCATGGTACTACCCTTTCTTCAGACGGTTTAAGGCACTTCGACTGTGTTTAGTATATCTTTGATAATGTCTTCTTGTGTAATGTTTTCAGCTTCTGCCTCGTAGGTCAAACCGATACGGTGCCGCAAAATATCGTGACAAACCGCTCTCACGTCTTCAGGTATAACAAATCCACGTCGCTTGAGAAAAGCATAAGCCTTTGCCGCCAAAGCCAGATTTATACTGGCCCGGGGACTGCCGCCATATTGTATGAGAGGTTTGAGGGATGGCAGACCGTGATCTTCGGGATCTCTGGTGGCAAATACAATGTCCAGTATGTATTGCTCAATCTTGGCGTCCATATAAACTTTGCGCACTGTCTTTCGTGCTCTAAGTACATCTTCAGGACTGATCTGTGTCTCCACTTTGCCAAATGATTCATTGTTGAGGTTTCGCCGGATAATTTCGCGTTCGTCTTCCTTTGTGGGATACCCAATATTTACTTTTAACATGAAACGGTCAACCTGGGCTTCTGGCAATGTATATGTCCCTTCTTGTTCAATTGGATTTTGGGTAGCCAACACCAGAAAAGGTTCCTCAAGTTTATAACTCTGATCACCAATGGTGACCTGGCGCTCCTGCATTGCTTCCAATAAAGCACTTTGTACTTTAGCCGGTGCCCGGTTGATTTCATCGGCCAGGATAAAATTCGCAAAGATTGGCCCTTTCCTAACTTCAAAATCAGCTGCATTCGGATTGTAAATTAATGTACCGATGATATCGGCCGGCAGGAGATCGGGAGTAAACTGAATTCGACTGAATTTAGCGTGAATTGCGGAAGCCAGTGTTTTTATCGCCAGGGTCTTAGCAAGCCCAGGCAGGCCTTCAAGCAGGACATGACCTTTGGTGAGTAGACCCAAGAGGAGTCTTTCCATCATGCGGTCCTGGCCAACAATTACCTTAGAAGTTTCGTCGAGTAGTTTTTCGACGAAGGCACTTTCAATATAAATTTGTTGATTTAATGCTTCAATGTCTAGTGCAGGTTGCATAGTTGGCAATTGTTTTTATTTTTAGAAAAGGCCCGTAAAAATGGTATTTTTTAATCAATAATGCGCGAAAATACGGAGTTGCTTACAAGCACAGCAAATTGGGAACGAGTCTTTAACGAACTTTTAACCCGACATATTCCGGTGTTGATCATTTTGATGGTGATGGCTGGCAGTACCATGTCGCAGTCACAAATTCCCAAGAAAATGATTGATTCATTGAAGGAATCCGAATTCGTATTTGTCATACCAACATCACATGAGAAGTTGGTTGCGCTGCAGAACCAATCCGAATCAGCTACCAATAGTCGCTTACGCAAACGCCAGCAGGCACTATTCTTAGCCGAGAAGATGAATCAAGACAGTTTTGAAACTGCTTTGAGGAAAGCCGTACAGCAGCATTTTTCATTTGCTAAATACTCCTTTCTACATGATACGGCACTTGGACCTTTGACGGCTGCTCATGTTAATGAAACTACGCCATCTTTTCTCGTGATGAGATCTTACGCGG
>JABDLW010000311.1 GCA_013001805.1 Saprospiraceae bacterium
GAATAATCCAACACCACCACCCGGTTTTGCACCACATATTTACTCACCGGAACCGTAATGGGACGACCGGTAGCAAAAGTGAAATTTATAGAAATAGAATTTCTCTTATTTATTTGCAGATTGGTCACCAATTTCAAATCATGGGTTTTATCAAAATTCGATTTATACCAATTTCCCCGGTTAATTCCTTCAATCTGACGTTCGGATCTGGAGTAGGTATAATTAATCCACCCATGGACATGGCCCACTTGACGGTGGACACTCATTTCCACACCATAGGCTCGACCGATGCCTGCAAGTAATTCAGTTTCCAGATGATCGTTGACCAATAAATCGGCAAACTCCCGGTAGTCAAATAACTGGTCGATGTTGCGATAAAAGCCTTCGATCGAAGTTACCCAAAGGTTGTCGCTGAAATTGTGAAAATATCCCAAACTAAAGTTGTGGGCTAACTGCGCCGGTACATATTGGTTACTAAGTTGCCAAAAATTAGTCGGTGTAGGTGTCTCACTGTTGTATATCTGATTGATATACTGAGCGGTGCGTCCGTAGCCTCCCTTTACAGAACTGCTGGCTGAAATATTGTACCTGAAACTAAGGCGAGGTTGTAAATGCCGGTACGTTTTCACAATCCGGTCTTCTATTTTGAGAGGTTCTAGCAATCCTTCTAAAGTGGGCTTTTCCGGATCGGCATAGATATAGCTGTCATGCGGTCCCAGGAATTGGAAAATGCTGTAGCGTAAACCACCGATGAGGGATAGCCGTGGTGATATCTCTAAATCGAGATCGCTATAGACACTCCACTCAATACCATTTTGAGCCTGATTGCTCTCAGGTTGTACTAGTGAAATCTCGGAAGTCGGTACGGTCGAATTTGCCAACACATCATAAATCACAGCACTGACACCCAGATGTGCTTGCAACCGGTCACCGAGATAATTAAAATTTTCTTTGATTTTCAAATAATCGAGGCCGGTCTGATAGTTGGACGCATCTAACCCGTCAAAATCATTTTGTTCACTTAGATACCGACTCCAAACAAAATTGGTCGTGGCCAAGGATTTTTTACCCAAGACTTTGCGATACTGCATCTGACCCATATAGGTCTTGTATTCAAACCCAAATTCGTTATTAAATGAAAACTGATCTTCCGTAATAAATGCCGATAGTGTCAAATTATTTTTTTCGTTGAAACGATGTGCCAACCGGAAATTTAGATCATAAAAACTGACGGAGCTGGCTTGTACTTCCGGCACCTGCACCTGGCGCAGCAACCAGTTGGAATAAGTGCTTCTGGCCGCAAAGAGCACAGAGGTTTTGTTTTTTTCCAAGGGGCCATCCAGGGTGATCCGACTCGATACCAGACCCAAACCTCCTTTGAGATGCCAACGATCGAAGGAACCGTCTTTTACTTTTACCTCCAGGGCTGATGCCAGCCTACCACCATAGGAAGCGGGCATTGTTCCTTTATATAAAATGGCCTCACTGACTATGTCTGAATTAAATGAGCTAAAAAATCCCAAAGCATGACTGGCATTGAATATCATACCCTCGTCAATCATGATCAGATTCTGATCGACATTGCCACCACGTACATTAAAACCACTACTTCCCTCGCCCAAAGTGGTCACACCCGGTTGTAGTAAAAGACCTTTAATGATGTCTACTTCGCCTAAGAAGGTAGGTAGTTTTTCGATTTGCTTGGTGCTTACTCGTGTCACTCCAACCTGCACTTCCTTTATGTTCACATCGCGTGCCTTGGCCTGAACCAGCACTTCATCTAACAGTACGGTGGATCGTTCCAGTTCGATATCCAGCATGCCGGAACTAATCACCTTTATGGGGATTCTTTCTATCTGATAACCGATATATTGCACGATCAAAACATAATCTCCCGCTTTGGTATTAAGCTGGTAAGTGCCATCCGCTTCGGTCGCAGTGCCCTGCGTAAGTCCTTCCAGCTGCAAGGTAGCTCCCACCACCTCTTCCCCCGTTTCCTTATCTCTTACGGTACCGACAATTTGAGTTTCGCCCGTCAAACTAATTTTATCTACGCTGCCAATGACTATTTCTCTTTGGTCTTCCGTTTGGGATGCTGCAATACTTTCTTCCAGGGCCTGATAGTATTGAGCGGTGTAAAGTTTCGTCAGGTCCTCTTTGGCGGCAATGATGACGACACTGTTCCGGTGAAAAATTAAACCTAGCCCATGTGGTTCCAGCTGTCGATTTAATACTTCTGATAGAGCACCAGACTCCTGCAAAGGCCCGACTTGCCATTGCGAATACCCTGCCGGGGTATAAATCTTGCCCGGAATCTTTTCATTGATTTTGGCAATAAATTCAGCCAGTGACATACGATCTGTATGAAGATCCAATCTATAATCAGCCAGGGATTGGGCCCTTAGTGATGAGCAAGACAAGAGGGCGATGGCTATTATCATCTTCGCTTGGAAGTAGCTTCCAAATACCGGATACCTATTGGATTCAGTCAGAGCTGCGACGCTCTTACTCTTCAGGCGCATTTTGCTATTTTGCGACTCATATCACATGAAATATTTGAGAGGGGATTGTTCAGCCCTCTTTCCTGGCTTGGGAAAGATACAAAAGCAACCCAATAGTGAGATTAAAAATGCCCCACGACTGATTCTTCGCATCCGGATGTAAAAGAGGATTAGTCGCAGTTAAATCCCAGAGATGATTTGAGGCGAAGAATTCCCAGAATAAAATGGTACATAGCATACAGCTCCAGAGCAAATGGAAGATAGCCCAAATAGCCAATTAGCGGCATTTCAAATACATGCCAGAAATTAACACCAGGCACATTATAGATCCATTTTGGCCAGGAGTAGTAGTTCCAAAGTTCCCAGAAAAGCCCACAAAGCAAGCCCCCCATCCAAAGTGCTGCCACCAGACACCAATTGCCTTTGGCCGTCTGGCTAAGTATGGAGGGATAACCAAGCCAAAAGTTGAGGGGGTCTAATATGAGGAAGAGTGACATCCAAAGTAGAGCCGCACTATATTCCGGCCAAATAAAAAAAGAAAGCAACATAGTTAAGCCAATGAGAAATAAGAGCACTTGCGTTATTTTACTTCCGCCAAATTTTACCTTCTTAACATAGGGCTGCTTGCTGTAGAATACAGTGACCAACTCAGTGGTACTAAAAATCGCCGGAATGACAATGGAAAAATTGATGGTACAATAAATATTGTATTCCCAATCACTAAAGGATTCGATACCGAGATATTGCCAATACCCGGCTACCTGGTTAAGCCATTCGAAGAGCCACCAAACCGGAGCAGATAAAATAAAAAGCAAACCCCATCCCCTCAGATCTCTTATGAACATGGAGGAACCTTTAAATCGATGGGTCAGGCCGTTGACGCAGAGGATGTAACCCAGCCAAAGAGGAAAAAAGCCCCAATGCGAGCGAAGGCCCTCCAGATGCCAATTTAAATACCAAAAAACTATTACCAGTAATAGGCCAAGATAACCGTAAGGAGGGAAGTAATAATTATCGATTGCCGTTTTTTCTTGTCTTTGAGTCACCAGCTTCTATCTTGTCTGATCAATATGGAAAATATTTCTGAAAGCCTAAAATTAGGTGCAAAATCCGTATTTTAAGACTTATTCATGCTGCCGGTCAATAAACATTGTTACTTCACTGTGCTTCGATTACTCTGGTTCTTCTCCCTTCTCCCGCATATTCTGCCTGGTCAGAATGCACCTGGAAGTCAGATCGATATTTATCGGGCTCAGGGAGCCATCACCGTAGATGGAATATTAGATGAGCCGGCATGGACTAATGCTCAGGTTGCAAAGGATTGGTATTTAAATTATCCGGTTGATACCGTACGGGCACCATTTCAAACGGAAGCCCGTGTCACCTTCGATGACCAATTCTTCTATTTCTCTTTCATTTGCTACGACGATGCCAGTCCGGATTTTATTCATTCACTGCGTCGGGATTTTGAATATCCACTCAATGACAATGTAGGCATCAATATCGGCCCCTATAATGATCGTCTTAATGGCTTTTTCTTTACGTTGACCCCTGAAGGCGTGCAGCGGGAGGGTATTGTCATCGGCGGGGGTGCGGGAGGTGATGCCTTTAACACGTACTGGGATAATAAATGGTATTCGAAAGTGGTGCGGCACAAGGATAAATGGATTGCCGAGGGCGCCATTCCCTTTAAAAGTATACGGTATAAAGGTGGCCTGGATGAGTGGAATATTCTTTTCGACCGCGCTGACCGGAAACGAAATCAAAAGTCATCCTGGATTCGTACTCCCATCCAGTATCGTACGGGAATGTTTGCCTATTCCGGACAACTTATCTGGAAAGATCCGGTTCCTCCTCCCGGGCTTAACATGTCTTTTATCCCCTATCTAACCGGAAGCCTTTCAAGGGACAACGAGGCCACTCCAACAGAAAGTGTTTCCGATATGCAATTCGGCTTCGATGCGAAAGTGGGACTTTCACCTTCTTTGAATCTGGACCTTGCTTTTAACCCTGATTTTTCCCAGGTTGAAGTAGACGAGCAAATCATAAATCTAACTCGATTTGAATTTCGGTTCCCGGAACGCCGGCAGCTTTTTTTAGAAAACAGTGACTTATTTAACCGGGCCGGTTTGCCGGAAGCCCGGGTTTTTTTCTCGCGAAGAATTGGTCTCGTGCGGGATTCGAGTGGATTATTCCAAAGGATTCCCATTCTCTATGGTGCACGGCTAAGTGGTTCAATTGACCGGAATTGGAGGATCAGTTTTTTAAATACCCAAACCAAAAAACAGCCTTCGCTTGGTCTTCCGGCGCAAAATTATACCGTAGCCACCATTCAGCGAAACTTCTGGGCGCAGTCCAGTGTGGCACTAACTTTTGTTAATAAAGAAAGCTTAGGAGTGAGCTCTGAGGATAGTCTAACTTATTTTCATCAAAGTCTCTGGCGGGAAATAATGCATAACAATCGATCCGTCCTGCGAAAAAATACATTTAACCGTGTATTAGGTGTGGACTTAGAATTACTAAGTAAAGATACCAAATGGCATAGCAGCTTTTTTGCCGCTCAGTCTTTCGATGATTTTCATAAAAGAGGTAATCTAACCGGAGGTATCTTTTTCGAATACACTACGCGCAACATTTATATCAGACTGAGACCCACCTATATCGGGGAGTATTTTAATGCCGAAGCTGGATTTGTCCCCAGTTACAATGTTTATCCCGGGCAAATTAATTTTAAGAATAGTATTAATTACAACTTTTATCCCTCACATAAGTCTATTGTTTCTATGGGGCCGGTGGTGGAAATAAACCATTCGTATATCCCTGGCGGTTCCCTGACTGACAAAGAATATTCATTTGGTTACGCATTTAATTTTGTCAACACAGCAACACTTGAGCTTACCTACGATTATACCTATCAGCAATTGACCAATAGTTTTAACCCAATCGACCGTCGACGCTATACTAATTTTTCGGCTGGGGAAGATTACGACTGGCATACCGCGTCGGTTGTGCTGCAGACCAATACGAGAAAATTGATCAATGCGATGCTGGGGACCACCTATGGTGGGTTTTATAACGGAACCAATTTAAATATCAACGGTCAGATTAATTTCCGATATCAACCGTACGGTAATATTTCTTTGAGATTCGATTATAATGATTTAAGGCTTCCCAACGGTTATGGAATGGAAAAACTATTTTTGATCGGTCCCCGGATTGACTTGACATTTACCGATAAACTTTTCCTGACCACCTATTACCAATACAATAACCTTTTAAACAACATGAACCTCAATACCCGGTTTCAATGGCGGTATAAACCGGCATCAGATTTATTCATCGTGTATACGGAAAACTATTTGCCGAGAGGTTTTACCAGCAGAAACAGGGCCATTGTTTTTAAGTTTACGCATTGGTTTAATCTGTAGTATAAAAATGCCACTTAAGACCTGGGACTTTAGGAACGGTGCCTTAAGTCAACTTTTTCAGAACGAATTTCCCCAAAGGTGAAATGCTGTAGCCGACCTCGTGACTGATGGTCAATCCCAGGTTTTTTAGTTTACGGATGTTTGGCTTTAACCAGCTTTTATCTTTTGAAATTTTATCCGCCAGATCGGCTGCCCGCAACTTGGGATAATTTTTAATGGCATCTAAAACTTTCAGCGTCCAGGGACCTTCTTTGCTGTAATCATCCATTTTCTGAAGTTTCTTTTGGATTGCCTCGATTTCATTGTCGGTTAAATCGGTTTTTTCTCTCAATCTAATGCGGGGATCCGCACCGTGATAACGCACTGAAATCCGGTAGATATTTCCTTGAGCACGCGAATTAAGTAATCGGGTCAAGGTCTCTAATGTTTCAGCGGCCTCACCAGCATCTTTGGCCGTGATTGCGCTTAGTTCGGTCTGCACAACATCTAGAATTTCGACCTGCTCTAATGAGGTATGAATCAGACTTCCTTTCTTGACCCGGGCAGCTTTCCATCGCCGGAAGCATAGTGAAATGGTACCTGCTTTTATTCCCTGAAGTTGTTTTTGCTTAAAAAGCATGATGATCTCTCTTAACTATTAAAATTGCTAGGCTTTGCTAATATTTTAAAGATACCCGGTGTTTGGTAGCACGCTGAAAACTGAGACTGGAAATTATAACAAAAATTCGATGTATACTTCGGATATATTATCATTTTTTTTGACTGTTTTATTCGGTTGAAGCAAAACTGAATGAGGTCCCCTGGTTTATGAGATATCGTAAAACGTAAAATGATTTGTCCTTTTTGACAAATGAGAAAGCACCGGAACCCAGCCGCAATAACGATCTGTCGGGAGGAAATCCTGTGATAATTTGCCAGGCAGGTAAGGCCATGTGTATTTTCATAAGGTATGATAATAGTTTGTGTATTTGGTATTTGAGAATACATGTCATCTGATATGTAATTCTTCTTTTCCCTTCAGCCTATCCTGCATGCTCAACCAGACGGGCGAGGCATACTTTTGGCGACGATAGAGCTAAATTTCGTGATATCAGCGGTCAAAAGCAACTATGAAGTTTTTTGTCCTTTTTGCCCCGCCCAATGCGGGATCGTAGCCTTGATCAAGAAGAACGAAAACCCGCCCGATCCGATGATCAGTCGGGTAGGAATCAAGGCTGATATCCATCCGTTCGGGAATCGCTCGTTCATCCCCTAAGCCAATATTAGGCCTTCTAAAAAGGCCTTTGGTTAGTTTACTATCCCTATATATCTTTAGCAGATAGGGTTCGGTGATGGCCCTTTCCGTTGTGGTGCTGTGGCGAATAAAATGCGTCGCGGCTTAATCAGTGGAAGTGTGAGCAGAGAAACAAAACACCAAATCTGAAAGATGGATGATCAGAAACATAAAAGCTCCAAAACCACCGACCACGGATTCGAGAAGCAGCATTTTAAGAGCTGAGGCATTGTGCGAGAGCAGCACTTTAGGAAAGGTGCCCTTTTTTGGTTCCCCTCGACATGCTCGGGGCAGGCTAAATTTTAAATCCTGAGCGGAGCCGAAGGATGGGCACACAAAAAATGAACAAGAATGGTAGAATCAGACTACTCTAATTCGAAACG